>JACQUR010000256.1 GCA_016210245.1 Chloroflexota bacterium | reverse complement strand
TTCTTACTGAGCGCTGCATAGAGATCTAAACATCGCTGGAGGCCCGTAGCGCGGGGGCGTGTCCCCCGCCCCGCGCCCCGTGGGCTGGGTGCCCACGGGCGGGGGACAAGCCCCCGCGCTACGATCCCCGTGCGCAACGATGTTTAGATCTTCATGCAGCGCTCAGTAAGAAGACTCCGTGACCCCGTGGCTCCGTGGTGAACGGTCCTCTCCGGAGGGCGCGTTCACCGCGGCTCGTAGATCCCGCTTTGGCGTCACTGCCGGCTTCAAGGGCACCATGTGCTATCATGGTGCCGGCCTTGAGACGACATGCTGCAGGATAGGGCTGAAGGGCGGTCAATCGGTGACTTGCTCGCGGCCGAGTACGGCAACGTGCTGGCGTGCATTCGGTGCGGGCTGTGCCACTCGGTGTGCCCCACCTACCAGCTCACCCGCCTCGAGGCGGAGTCGCCCCGAGGGCGCCTCGCCATGGCCCGCGCCCTGGTCGAGGGGCACCTGGAGGTCACCCCCGACCTGCTACAGCACGAGTTGAGCTGCCTGCTGTGCGAGGCCTGCACGGCCATCTGCCCGTCCGGGGTACGCATGGAGGAGCTGGGCGTCCCGCTGCGCGCCACGTTGGAGACGCACCTGCGGCGGCCGTGGTGGCAGCGGGCGTTGCGCGGCCTCGCCTTCGACCACCTCTTCGCGGACATGGAGCGCTTTCGCCAGTTCGCCCGGCTGCTGCGCTGGTACCAGCGCAGCGGCCTGGCCTGGCTGGCGCGGCGGACGAGAGCGCTGCGGCTGCTCGGCCTGGCGGAGGCGGAGGGGATGCTGCCACCCATCGACCGCCAGTTCCTGGTGCCCCGCGGCCAGGTCTGGCCCGCCGAGGGCGGGCCGGCCCAGGCGCGGGTGGCCCTCTTCGCCGGCTGCATCATGAGCACCGCCTTCGCCTCCACCGACCGGGCCACGGCCCGCCTGCTGGCGCAGTCGGGGTGCGAGGTGGTGGCGGTGCGCGGCCAGGGCTGCTGCGGCGCCCTGCACGCCCACAGCGGCGACCGCGACGGCGCACGGCGCCTGGCCCGCCAGAACGTCGACGCCTTCGAGCCGGAGCGCTGTGACGCCGTGGCCAGCAACGCCGCCGGCTGCGGGGCGATGCTCAAGGAGTACGACCACCTGCTGGCCGACGATCCCGCCTACGCCGAGCGGGCGGCGGCCTTCTCGGCGCGAGTCCGGGACGTGACCCAGCTCCTGGCCGAGCGCCCGCCGCGCGGCACCCCCCGTGAGTTGCAGCGGAAGGCGGTCTACCAGGAGCCGTGCCACCTGGCCCACGCCCAGCGAGTCAGCGCCCAGCCCAGGGCGCTGCTGCGCTGCCTGCCCGGCCTGACCCTGCTGGAGCTGCCCGAGGCGACGCTGTGCTGCGGCAGCGCGGGCGTCTACAACCTCACCCATCCGGAAACCTCTCGGGCGCTGCTCCAGCGCAAGGTAGCGCACATCCTGGCCAGCGGCGCCGACCTGGTGGTGACCGCCAACCCTGGCTGCCTGCTCCAGCTCCAGGCCGGATTGCGGGAGGCCGGCGCCCAGGTGGAGGTGCGGCACATCGTCGACGTGCTGGCCGAGGCGTATGGCCTCGCCGTATATACTTCATGAGGCAAACAATCTATACAAGAAGGGTGACTGCGTGGCGTTCCACGACCGGCAGCAGTATCTTGAGTTGCGGCCCACTCATCGAGGGATTGGAGCGGGACCTCGGGATCTCGACCGAGACCATCGCGCGTGCGCTGAATGTCGATCGGCGGACGGTCGAGCGCTGGCGGGCGAACCAGAGTGTGCTCCAGGGGAAGACCCGGGAGCGCCTGGGGGAGTTGCTCGACCTGCACCACCGTTTGCTCCAGATGTTCGGCTCGCCGGATGCGGCGCAGGAGTGGCTCGGAGCGCGCAGCCTGTATCTGGGCGGCTTCACCCCGGAGGAGGCCCTCAAGGCCGGGCGCCTCGACCGGGTCCACGCCGATCTCGATGGCCTGGCGGCCGGCGTCTATCTGTAGCCACCGGTGGCGCCCGAGGCATGGACTCCCGAGCAGGGAGACGATGAGCCATGGCGGAGCGCAGGAGCCGCATACCAGGATTCACCACCTACGAGGAGGAGGCTGCCTTCTGGGATAACCATTCTCTGGCTGAGTTTGCCGACGAACTGAAGGTCGCCAAGGACGTCAAGGTAGCGCGGCCTCTGGTGCATCATCTATCAGTACGGCTCGATGCGAAGACGCTCGTGGAGCTTGCCGCTCTTGCCACTCGGCTGGGCGTTGGCCCCTCGACCCTGGCCAGGATGTGGATCATGCAGCGGCTGGCCCAGGAACGGGAAGCAGGAACGACTCGCGAACAGCGTTCACCGCGCACTTCGCCCGCAAGCTCGAAGGTGAAGGAGGGCTGAAATGGCAACGGCAATCGATTCCCAGGCCTCGTAGGGCACCGATGGTGGCAGCAGCCTCTCCGCTCAGCGTCGACTTCACCCGCCAGCTCGAACAGCTCGTAGGCTCGCAGCACGTTCACCGCGGCCCGGCCGAGCGGATCGCCTACTCCTTCGACGCCACCTTCCAGCAGCAGGTGCCGGAGCTGGTGGTGTCGCCGGCCTCCACTGGCGAGGTGGCGGCGGTGGTGGCTCTGTGCGCGGGGCATGCGGTGCCGATCGTGCCGCGGGGCGCGGGCAGCGGGCTGGCGGGCGGCACGATCCCGACCCGCGGCGCCCTCGTGCTCAACCTGGCGCGCATGCACCGCGTGCTGGCCATCGACCCGGCCGATGGGGTGGCGGTGGCCGAGGCGGGGGTGGTGACCGCCGACCTGCAGTCGCAGGTGGAGCGCCTGGGGCTGTTCTACCCGCCCGATCCGGCCAGCCTCAACCAGTGCAGCCTCGGGGGCAACGTGGCCACCAACGCGGGCGGGCCACGCTGCCTGAAGTACGGAGCGACCCGGGACTACGTGCGGGGACTGACGGTGGTGCTGGCCGACGGGCGGGTGCTCAGGACCGGCGGCCGCCTGCTCAAGCAATCGACCGGCTACCAGTTGACCCAGTTGTTCGTGGGCTCGGAGGGCACGCTGGGCGTGATCACCGAGGTGATCGTGCGCCTGCTGCCGCTGCCCCGCTGCCGCTCCACGGCGGTTGCTCTCTTCCCCAGCCTGGAGACCGCCGCCGAGGCGGTGACCGCCGTGTTCACCAGCGGCCTCCTGCCGGTCACCCTGGAGATGATGGACCACACGACCATCAACGTGGTTGAGGACTACCTCCACATGGGCCTGCCGCGCCAGGCGGAGGCGCTGCTCATCCTGGAGCAGGACGGCAACGACGAGGCGCTGGCGGCGCAGGAGGTCGAGCGCATGGGCCGGGTGTGCCGGCAGGCGGGCGCGACTGAGGTA
>JACQUR010000252.1 GCA_016210245.1 Chloroflexota bacterium | reverse complement strand
GGTTGTTGGGGCCCTCGTAACAACGGGGGGGGGGGGGGGGCCCCCGGCCGGGGCCCCCCACCCCCGCCGCCTAACCGTGCTGAACGGTCAGGTGCCCAGGTAATCGGCCAGGCGAGCCCGCAGCTCGGGCCGGCGCAGCTTGCGCAACGCCTGGCTCTCGATCTGGCGCACCCGCTCGCGGCTGACCCCGAGCGCCTGCCCAACCTCGCCCAGGCTGCGAGCCTGGCCGTCGGCCAGGCCAAAGCGCATGCGCAGGATGGCTGCCTCGCGCCCGCTGAGGGTCTTCTCCATCAGCGCCTCGAGCTGGTACGCCAGGTCGCGCTGCTCGACCGCCTCCTGGATATCCTGGGCGGCCTGGTCGGCAACCAGGTCGCCCAGGCTGACCTCGCCCTCATCGCCCATGGGCACGTCGAGCGAGATGGGTGCCCTGGAGCCACGTGCCACCTCCTCCACCTTGTGGAAGGGCATCTCCAGGAACTCGGCCACCTCGCGCGAGGTGGGCTCGCGGCCCAGGCCGGAGGTCAGCTCGTGCTGCGCACGGCCGATGGTGGAGAGCATCTCGCCCACGTGGACCGGCAGGCGGATGACCCGGCTCTGGTCGGCCAGCGCGCGGGTGATCGCCTGGCGAATCCACCAGTAGGCGTAGGTGGAGAAGCGGAAGCCGCGCCGCCACTCGTACTTCTCGACCGCCCGGTACAGGCCCAGGTTGCCCTCCTGGATGAGGTCCTGAAGCGCCAGGCCGCGGTCCACGTACTTGTGGGCCACGCTGACCACCAGGCGCAGGTTCGACTCGATCAGCTTGCGGCGCGCCTCCTCGCCCTTGCGGATGATGGCGGCAAGCTGGCCGCGCTCCTGCTCGCTCAGCTCCTGGCCCTGGGCCGCCAGCTCGGCCTTCGCCTGCTCCCCGGCCTCGAGGTCCTGGGCAAGCCGCACTTCCTGCTCGGAGGTGAGCAGGCTATGGCGCGCGATCTCGCGCAAGTACAGCCCCTCGGTGCTGAGCGTGCCCGGCTCTTCATCGTCGTCCGACGCGTCCGCAGGCGCCCAGACCTCCGGCGCCAGCAGCTCGGGCGGCAGCCCGAGCTCCGGGACTACTCTTTCGCGCACGTCAGTCGACATTCCTCTCATCCCCCTTCCGATCCGCCCTGCAGGCCTCCAGCAAGCAAAAACCGCTCCACGGTGCCCCGGGAGCGGTTGCGAGGCGGTCGCTGCCTCGCTCACTCACTCATTCTGGTCCAGCACTCGTGGTTCGGGGCGTTTCCCTGGCAATCGCCGCTTCACTTTTGCTTTGCTTTCTTTTCCAGCACCCGTGGTTCCGGGCAGCGCTCGTTGCTATTGCCATGTGGTTATTCGCAACACCAGCGTATCGAAGTAGAGGGCGTCTGTCAACATTTTCCGGACTATCCGTTCGGGTAGTCTTGCCAATCCAAATGGACCAGCCCGGCGGTCGGGGACGTGGCGACGCGAGGACGCGGGGAGAAACGACCTTCGCCGCGTCCCCTTGTCTCCGTGTCCCCGCGTCTCTGCGTCACGGCTGCCCTTTCTGCGCCTGCTCCCGCAGCGCACGCACGCGGCGGACCGCCTCCGCCAGCAGCCGCTCGTGGCCGTGTTCGCTCGGCTCGTAGTAGCGGTGGTCGCGCAACCGCGGCGGCAGGTACTCCTGGCGGTAGCGGGCCGCGTCGTCCTCGGCCAGGTCGTGGCTGTACTGGTAGTCCTTGCCGTAGCCCAGCGCCCGCTGCAGCCCGGTCACGGCGTTGCGCAGGTGCAGGGGGACAGGCTCGTTGAGGGTGGCCTCCACCTCGGCCCGGGCCGCCAGGTAGGCGCGCTTGGCCGAGTTCGACTTGGGGGCCGCGGCCAGGTAGAGGGTCGCCTCGGCCAGCGGAAAGATCGCCTCTGGCATGCCGACGAAGTGGCTGGCCTGCTGCGCGGCCACCGCCAGCGGCAGCGCCTGGGGATCGGCCAGGCCCACATCCTCCGCGGCCAGGATCACCAGCCGGCGGGCGACGAACAGCGGGTCCTCGCCCGCCTCCAGCAAGCGGGCCAGCCAGTACACCGCCGCATCCGGGTGCGAGCCGCGGATGCTCTTGATGAAGGCCGAGATCACCTGGTAGTGCTCGTCGCCGGCCCGGTCGTAGAGCAGCGCGCGGCGCTGGAGCGCCTCTTCGATCAGGGGCAGCGAGACCGGGCGTTCGCCGGAGGGGTCCGGCTCGGCTGAGAGCGCCGCCAGCTCCAGCGCGTTGAGCGCCACCCGTGCGTCGCCGTTGGCGGCGGCGAGCAGGAGCGCCCGGGCGGGCGGGTCGAGGCGCACCTGCAGGCCCGCCAGGCCGCGGGCCTCGTCGGCCAGGGCCCGGTCGAGCACCTGGCCCAGCGCCGCCTCGTCCAGCGCTTCCAGGCAGAGCACGCGGCAGCGGGAGAGCAGCGCGTTGTTGATCTCGAAGGACGGGTTCTCGGTCGTCGCGCCGATCAAGACCACCTCGCCCTGCTCGACCGCGTGCAGCACCGCGTCCTGCTGGCCCTTGTGGAAGCGGTGGATCTCGTCGATGAACAGGATGGTCCGCTGGCCGGCCTGGCGGAGCTGGCGGGCCTCGTCGATGGCTTTGCGCAGGTCGGCCACGCCGGCCGCTACGGCCGAGAGGCCGATGAAGCGGGCGCTGGTGGCCCGAGCGATGATCTCGGCCAGCGTCGTCTTGCCGCTGCCCGGCGGCCCCCACAGGATGAGCGAGGGCACCTGGCCGGAGGCGAGGGCCCGCCGCAGCAGCCGGCCGGGGCCGACCAGGTGCGCCTGGCCGACGAACTCATCGAGGCTACGGGGGCGCAGGCGGGCAGCCAGAGGGGTGCCGGGCGCCTCATTTCGGATTTCGGATTTCGGATCCTGGATTTGGGAGTGGGGCTCAGGCAGAAACCCTATCTCCTGCTGACCACCCATTCTGGTCCTGGATTTCGGATTCGACATTTGGCCCGACCTTCAACGTGAGCTTGGCTGATAGAGCTTGAGTTCAGGAATGCGGCGAAGATGCTGCAAGTTGAAGGTGAGCACCGTAAGATCATGGTGGAGCGCAACCGCACCGAGGATGATGTCGAAGTCAGAGATGATCTCACCGCGGCGTCGAAGGAGAGAGCGGATTTCTGCGAAGCGCTCCATGATAGGGTCGTTGAGTCCCAGGAGCACGAATGGGCGCAGAAACTCGCGGAAAACGGCGAGATGGGCCTGATGGCTAGGTGATCCGAATGCTCCTTCGTAGATCTCGCCCACGGTCACCCAACTAATAGCGATACGGGCTGGTGCGAGACGTCTGAGTGTGCCGACCGCCCGTGGCTGTCTGGCGAGAGCCTGAATAACCCAGTCAGCGTCAAGAAGATATGCTATCATGGTCGACTGGCAGGCCTGGAGCCCTGTTCGCGGGCACGATAAATGTTGGCGATCAGCCCCTCGATATCCAGGTCCGCCCAACCGCCAGCTACCTTGTCGAGCACCTCCCGGACTTTCTCGGGATCGTATCCGGCCCAGATATCCTGGGTCTGGTGCGTTTCCTCTGGCTCAAGGCGATAGAGTTGGCCGTCTCTCTCTATCAGGACCGGTTCTCCCTGTCGGGCCATGGCATCGAAGACACCAGTGAGATGTCGGACGAATTCATGGAAGCTCAGCCGCTTGAGTTCGTGTGCCATGGCCTCACCTCTCCAGCCTAGCCAGCCTTCGCAGCGCGTTTGGGGCATGCCGATGATCCAGCGTGTGCTACGTGCATTTTAGCGCAGCGGCGCAGCCGCGCTCGGCAGCGCCAGCTCCCCCAGCACCGCCTCGAACACCTCTGCCGCCCGGAGCACGTGCGCCCGCTCGATGCCGTGGTGGGTGACAGCGCGCAGGCGGCGGCCCGCGTGGGCGGAGATGAGCACGCCGCGCTCGCGCAGGCGGGCCATGAACGCCTCCGGCGAGAGGTTGGCCACCGTGAAGCGAAAGGCGACGATGTTGGTCTGCACGGTATCCAGGTCCAGCTCCAGGCCGGGCAGCGGGGCAAGACGCTCGGCCAGCAGGCGGGCGTGGGCGTGGTCCTCGGCCAGGCGGTCGACCATCTCGGCCAGCGCCACCAGCGCCGCCGCCGCCAGCACCCCTACCTGGCGCATCCCGCCCCCTACCATGCGGCGGGTGCGGCGGGCGCGCTCGATGAACGCCCGGTCGCCGAGCAGGATCGAGCCGGCCGGGGCTGAGAGCCCCTTGGAGAAGCAGAAGCTGATGCTGGTGGCGTCCCGGGCCAGGTCGGCCGCGGGCACGCCCTGGGCGAGGGCAGCGTTGAAGATCCGGGCCCCGTCCACGTGCAGGGGCAGGTTGGAGCGACGGGCCAGGGCGCCCGCGGCGGCCATCTGCTGGGGCGAGACCACCGTTCCGCCGCAGCGGTTGTGGGTGTTCTCCAGGCAGAGCAGGCCGGTCCTGGGGCCATAGAGGCTCGGCGGGCGGATGGCTGCCTCCACCGCCTGGAGATCGGGGAAGCCGCGCCCGTTGGGCACCGGGCGGGCCGAGAGGCCCCCCAGAGTGTAGCCGGAGACTTCACTATGGAGGATGTGCGCCTCGTCGCCCAGGATGACCTCGTCGCCGCGCTGGCAGTGGGTGAGCAGCGCCACCAGGTTGCTCATCGTGCCGGTGGGCATGAACAGCCCGACCTCTTTGCCCAGCAGCCCTGCCGCCAGCTCCTGCAGGCGGTTGACGGTCGGGTCTTCGCCGTAGACGTCGTCGCCCACCTCCGCTCGGCGGATCGCGTCGCGCATGCGCTCGGTGGGATGGGTGACGGTATCGCTGCGCAGATCGATGGGGGGCTGCACGGATCGCACCTCCAGGCCGGACTCTGGCGATTATAGCAGCCGGTAGTTGCTCTTCGGCCCGCGCGCTACTAGGATAGAGGAAGGGGAGGTGCAAGGGCGTGTACTCCAGCGCAGGCCTGACGCAGCGACCGCCCTGCACAGATGCACGACTTATGTCTCGTCGGCGTCGGGAGCGGTATGGCATAATCAGCTAGACGCGCTCATTGGCCGGAGCCCTGCGCGTGGCGCGAACCGGCGCCGGCCCGGTGGTCAGAAAGCGCCTCGTGCGGTCGCTCGGACGGCTCGACAGATGCCGGTGGGAGTGACCGCGCCTGCTTCTCGGGCGGGGGCGAGAGGGAGCCAGCGCGAGGGCCGCTGGCAGCGCGTCGAGCGCCCTGAACTGCCCGGACTGGAAGCACCGCGCAAGGGAGAACGATGACGGCAGCGACCAAGCACACAGCGGAGGCGGCGGAGCAGGAGTCGAGCGCCGCCGCGGCGACTCTGGCGTCTAGCGGCGGGAAGCGCATCCTCATCGCCGACGACGACACCCACATCCGCTCGCTCCTGGTGACCGTGCTCCAGGAGGAGGGGTACGAGACGCTGGAGGCCAAGTCCGGGGGCGAGGTGCTGCGTGCTGTTGCCCGCGAGGAGCCCGATCTGCTGATCCTGGACCTGCGAATGCCCGAGTGGAGCGGGATCGAGATCATGCGCCGCCTCAACGAGCAAGGGATCAAGACCCCGGTCCTGCTGATGACCGCCTTCGGCACGTCCACCTCCACCATCGAAGCGATGCAACTGGGCGCCTACGATTACATCACCAAGCCCTTCGAGCTGGACGACGTGAAGCGCACCGTGGAGCGCTACTTCGAGTACGAGCGCCTGTCGTCCGAAGTGCGCAAGCTGCGCGGCCAACTGGAGGGCCGCGACCTGTCCGAGCGGATCATCGGCAACAGCCCCAAGATGCAGCGCATCTACAAGGAGATCGGGCGGGTGGCGCAGAGCGACGCCAGCGTGCTGATCATGGGCGAGACCGGCACCGGCAAGGAGTTGATCGCCGAGGCCCTGCACGTCCACTCCAGCTATCGCGGCGGCCCGCTGGTCAAGGTGAACCTGACCGCCCTGCCCGAGACGCTGGTCGAGTCGGAGCTGTTTGGACACGAGAAAGGTAGCTTCACCGGGGCGATCACCCAGCACAAAGGTCGCTTCGAGATGGCCCACAAGGGGACGATCTTCCTGGACGAGATCGGGGACATGTCCCTGAACACGCAGCGCAAGCTCCTGCGGGTGCTGCAGGACAAGCAGTTCGAGCGCGTCGGAGGGTCGGTCTCGGTCAAGGTCGACTGCCGGGTGATCGCCGCCACCAACAAGGACCTTGCGGCGGAGGTCAAGACGGGCCGCTTCCGCGAGGACCTCTTCTATCGCCTGGCGGTGATTACCATCCACACCCCGTCCCTGCGCGAGCGCAAGGAGGATATCCCCCTGCTCGTGGAGCACTTCTTGCAGAAGCACCGGTACACGCCGTCTTCACCCCCGGCGCGCATCTCCGAGGAAGCGATGCAGTTGCTGCTGGACTACGAGTGGCCGGGCAACGTCCGCGAACTGGAGCACGCTATCGAGCGGGCAACCATCCTGGCCCGCGGGGAGATCATCACCAGCCAGCACATCAACCTCACGCCAGCCCAGCCGCTGAGCATTATCGACCTGAACGAGAAGCTCAAGGAGCACCAGCCGCTGGCGGAGGTCATCGCCGAGGTGGAGTCCAGGCTGATCAACCTGGCGCTGGAGCAGGAGGACCACAACCTCCACCACGCCGCCAAGCTGTTGGGCCTGGACCTGGGCGGGCTCGAGAAGAAGATGGCCCAGCACGGAATGAGCGTCTAAGCACGGAGGAGGCACATGCTCGAGGAGCGCAGGTCCGATATCGCGCGTCTGCTGGAGGAGAACCGCAGCTTCGCCACCGGGACCATCATCGCGAGCGCCCTGGCGGCCGCTGTGATCGCCTACATGCTGCGCCGCGCGCGCCAGGAGGAGGAGCGGATGCCCGCCGCGATGGCTACGGGCGCCTGGGGGCGCGCGCGCGACCTGGTGGGCGAGGAGCGCCTGGAGGCCGGGCGCGACTTTGTGATGGAGCGGCTACTGCCAGAGTTCAAGCCCACGCTCCTGGCGATCCTGCGGGACTTCCAGGACTTGACCGAACAGTGGTTCCGCCAGACCGAGAAGGCCATCAAGCGCCTCTGATGCCCGATGCGTAAGACGTAAAACGTACTCTGTAAGAGCGGGACGCTCTTACAGAGTACGTTTTACGCATTATGCGGCCCCCCCGCGTCCGTCTCTCCGGTTTCGACCTGTCTGGCACGGCTCTTGCAAATGTGGCTGGACGTTCGGAACTGGGTTCACTGTCTGCACGGAGCCTCCCGGCCGTTCGGCTCGTCGGGAGGGGGGGGGCAGGCTTGCCCGGGCCCAACGCTGAGCCCCAGCCGCTCAGACCATCCGCGGAGCGTCTCCAGGGCTATCCAGGCTCAAGGTGTGCGCTTATGGACATGGAGCTCGAGCTTTCCCAGGAGCTGAGCCCCCAGCAGACCCTGAAGGTGTCGCCGCGTCTCGTCGCAGCCAACTATATCCTGGAGCTGTCGTCCCAGGAACTGCAGCAGACGATCGCCAACGAGTTGCGCGAGAACCCCGCCCTGGAACTGGTGGAAGCGCCTACCTGCCCGGTCTGCGGCACCGATCTCCAGGGCAGCATCTGCCCGAACTGCATCCGGCGCCAGAAGAGCGAGGACGGTCTGGCCGACGACGGGCAGGGCTACTACGAGGAGCCGTACGCCCGACACGAGCAGCCCGCGCGCGACGACGAGTTCGACCCGCTCACCCAGGTAGCGGCCGAGGAAACCCTGGCCGAGCGGCTCCTGGCCGAGCTCGGGGCACTGATCGACGAGCGCGACCGGCCCATCGCCGAGTTCCTGGTTGGCAGCCTGGACGAACGGGGCTACCTGGCCACGACGGTGGAGGAGGTCGCCTACAAGCTGGACGTGGACCCTGTGCGCGTCAAGCACGTCCTGCGCCTGCTGCAGAGCCTCGATCCGGTGGGGGTGGGCGCGCGCAACCTGCGCGAGTGTCTGTTGATCCAACTCGACCACCTGGAGCGCCTGGGGGTGTACCAGCCCTACGCGCGCGCGGTGATCTCCGACTTCCTGCACGAGTTGGGCGAGCACAAGTTCGCCAGGATTGCGCACCACTTGCGCGTCCCGCAGGAGGAGGTGGCGGAGGTCTGGGAGTTCGTCAAGCGCAAGCTCAATCCCAACCCGGCCCACGGATTCTCAGCCACCAACGCCCGCGACCGGGACACGCGCTCCATGTACGTGCTGCCGGACGTCATCATCCGCACCACCGAGTCGGGGCTGGAGGTGGAGGTGGTTGAGTCCCGGCGCTTCGTGCTGCGGGTGAACCCGGTGTACACGCGCCTGAACACGGAGCTCCACCGCGATGGGATGGACCTCAGCTCCGACGACAAGCGGCACATCCAGCACTACGTGGGCCGCGCCAAGCTCTTCATCGCCAACATCAACCAGCGTCGCCAGACGCTCTTCAACATCACCCGTTGCCTGGTCGAGCTGCAGAAGGACTTCCTGGCCAGGGGCGTGCGCCACCTGCTCCCCCTCAGTCGGGCCGCCGTAGCGGCGCAACTGGGCGTCCACGAGTCCACCGTCAGCCGCGCGACGGCCGCCAAGCACGTGATGCTGCCCAATGGAGAGATCATTCCCTTCAGCCACTTCTTCACGCCCTCGCTCAGCATCAAGGACGTGATCAAGGAGCTGATCGAGCAGGAGCGGAACCCGCTGACCGACGCCCAGATCGCCGAGCGCCTGCGGCAGCGCGGAATCACCATTGCCCGCCGCACCGTAGCCAAGTACCGCGTGCAGCTCGACATCCTGCCCTCGTCGCTGCGGTAGGAGTCAGTCCTGAATCCGTGAGTTCGAGTCTGGCCCCTGCACCCAACGGGTGCAGGGGCCAGACTCGAACTCACGGATTCAGGACTGACTCCTGCGCTTGCGAAGCGCACGCGCGATGCGGTATCTTGCGTGCGCTATGGACAAGGTAGTACTCGCTTACTCTGGTGGTCTAGACACCTCGGTCGCCATCCCGTGGATCCGCGAGAAGTACGGGATGGAGGTGACCGCAGTCACCGTCGACGTCGGCAACGAGAAGGACTTCACCGCCATCCAGCAGAAGGCGCTCCGCACCGGGGCGATCAAGGCGTACGTGGAGGATGCGAAGGAGGACTTCGTTCGCTACTTCGTTTTCCCCGGACTGATGGCGGGCGCGATCTACGAGGGCCGCTACCCGCTGGCCACGGCGCTCGCCCGCCCGCTGATCGCCAAGCTGCTGGTGGACTACGCCCGCCGCGAAGGGGCGACGGCCGTTGCCCACGGCTGTACCGGGAAGGGCAACGATCAGGTCCGCTTCGACGTCTCGATCGCGGCGCTGGCGCCCGACCTGCGGATCATCGCGCCCGTGCGCGAGTGGCGCATGACGCGGGACGAGGAGCTGGAGTACGCCAGGAAGTACAACATCCCTGTGCCGGTCACGGCCGCGAGCCCGTACAGCATCGACCAGAACCTCTGGGGGCGCAGCATCGAGGCCGGCATCCTTGAGGACCCCTGGGTGGAGCCGCCCGAGGACGCCTTCGCCTGGACGATCAACC
>JACQUR010000251.1 GCA_016210245.1 Chloroflexota bacterium | reverse complement strand
GGGGGGGGCGCTCCCCCCCGGCGGGGCCCGGCGGGGGGCGGGGGGCCGCCCCCCCCCCCCCGCCCCACCGGACCCGGCTCAGCCGTGCTGCAAGCCACGAGAGGTTCCTGTGATCGACGCCCTGGCCGCGCCCGAGCTTTCGACTGCCTGGTACGCCGCGACCCAGCGGCGGCGCAGCACGCTGCTGGCCGTCCTGGCCATCCTGGCCTCGCTGGCCTTCGCCGGGCTGGCGCTGCTCTTCCACTTCGGCTCGGCCCTGCTGCTGTTCACCTGGATGGCGCTGGCGGCCATCGCCTGGCGGCCAAGGCTCGGCCTGTACGTGGCCTTCGGGCTGGTGCTGCTGTTCGAGGCTGGCGGCGCCGACCCGCTGATGCTGCCCGGAGCCTATCTCCATGGTGGGCTGGGCAGCACAGTTGGCCTGGCCGGGGCCAGCACCAGCCCGCTCGAGCTGCTCCTGCTCCTGGTCTTCGTGCTGTGGCTGGGCCAGGGCCTCGCCCAACGGCGCCTCGACTTTCGAGGCGGACGGCTGCTCTGGCCGATGCTCCTGTTCTGCGCGGCCCTGGTCTTCGGGCTGGTGCGTGGCGCCCTGGGCGGCGGCAACCTGAACGTCGCCCTCTGGGAAGCGCGAGCGCTCTTCTACGTCGTGGCCTGCTACTTCGTGGCCGCTAACACCATCCGCACCCGCCGCCACGTGCGCACCCTCACGACCATCGGGCTGCTCGCCACGGGCCTGTTCGCGCTCGAGGGCGCCTACCGCCGCCTGGCCCTGGTCAACACCGGGCAACTCCACGCCGACCCGGTGTTCGCCTACTCGCACGAGACGGTGATCTTCCTGGGGGCGCTGCTGCTGCTGATCGTCGCCCAGCATGTCTTCGGCGCGCCGCGCTGGCAGCGGCTGCTGGGCGTGCTGCTCGGCCCGGTCGCCGCCTTCACGCTGCTCGCCACCGAGCGGCGGGCCGGCTTCATCGCCGTGGGCGTGGCCTTCGTGGCCCTCAGCCTGGTGCTCCTGGTCGCCCACCGCAAGGCATTCCTCCTGATCGCCCTGCCCCTGCTGGTAGGCGGGGCGATCTACGTGCCGGTCTTCTGGAACGCGCCCGGCCTGCTCGGCCAGCCAGCCCGCGCAGTCCGCTCGCTCAGCCAGCCCGACCCGCGCGACGCGGCCTCGAACCTCTACCGCGACCTGGAGAAGATCGACGTACGCACCACGATCCAGGCCGACCCGCTGCTGGGCGTTGGCTTCGGGCGCCCGTTTCTCTTCGTCGTCCCGCTGCCAGACCTCTCGTGGTGGCCCTTCTGGCGCTACGAGCCCCACCACAACGTGCTGTGGATCTGGCTCAAGACGGGCGCAATCGGCTTCGTGTGCTTCTGGCTGTTGATGGGCAGCGCTATCGCCCGCTCCGCTCACCTGGCGAAAACCCTGCGCGCGCCGGAGGGGCGGGTGTTCGCGCTGCTGACGCTCGGCGGGCTCATCGCCACCCTGATCTTCTCGTACGTCGACCTCGGCCTGACCTCGGGTCGGGTGACCGTGTTTCTGGGCACCACCATGGGCACGCTCTCGGTGCTCGACCAGGTACGCGAGGAGTAGCGCCCACCAGGAAGGGAGAGCGAGTGCAATGCACCTATCGGTAATCATCCCCACGCGCAATCGTCCCGACCTCATCGGCAACGCCGTCGCCAGCGTGCTGGCGAATACCTACCCGGCCTTCGACCTGCTGGTGGTCGACCAGAGCGACGACGACCGCACGGGCGAGGTGGTGCGGGGGCTGATGGCCGGCCATCGGTACCTGCGCTACGTCCACACCAGCACGCCCGGCCTCTCTCGGGCCTACAACCTCGGCGCGTGTGCGACGCGGGGCGAGGTGCTCGCCTTCACCGACGACGACTGCGTAGCCGCGACGGATTGGCTGGAGACGATCGCGGCTGCCTTCGGCACCGAGCCGGACGCGGACATGCTGTACGGCCAGGTGCTGCTGCCGGCCGCGCTGGCTGGCTCAGCGGGAGAGGTGCCGACGCTGCCGATCGTGCGACCGCGGCGCCTCAGCCGCCGCGACGGCTTCCAGATCTACGGCATGGGCGCCAACTTCGCCCTGCGGCGGCGCCTCTTCGACCGCCTGGGCGGGTTCGACGAGGTGCTGGGCGGCGGCGGGCCGCTCAGGTCGTCGCAGGACTTCGACTTCCAGTACCGGGCCTACCTGGCCGGCGCCACGGTGCTGCTCCGCCCCGAGGTCCGGGTGGACCACTACGGGCTGCGCAGCCGCGAGCAGTGGCCGGCTACCCTGCGCGCCTACGGCGTCGGCGATGGCGCCTTCTACTTCAAACACGTGCGCTGCGGCGACCTGTTCGCGCTGGGGCTGCTCGCGCGGCGGCTGGGCTACCTGGCTGTCCGGGAGGCCCTGAACGGCCTGCGCCGCAAGCCATCGCTCGCCGCCTATCTGCGGGCCTACCTGGAGGGCATGGGCGCCAGTCTGCGCTATCGGATCGATCGACGGCGGCGCGTCTACCTGGCGCAGCCGCACGCTTCCTGAGGGGAGGATGGAGTGACGCGGATCGTGATTCTCGGGGCCGGCCCGACCGGGCTCGGGGCTGCCTACCGGCTCCAGGAGCTGGGCTACCAGGACTGGGACCTGTACGAGCAGCACGACTACATCGGCGGGCTGGCCGCCAGCTTCCGGGATGACCGGGGCTTCACCCACGACGTGGGCGGCCACGTGATGTTCTCGCACTACCCGTACTACGACGCGCTGGTCGAGAAGCTGATGGGCGACAACTACACCGAGATCATGCGCGAGAGCTGGATCTGGATGCGGGACCGCTTCATCCCCTATCCGTTTCAGAACAACATTAAGTACCTGCCCAGGGAGGAGGTGCTGGAGTGCGTGCTCGGGCTGATCGAAGCCCAGCGGCACCCCCGGCCCAGCGAAACCTTCGCCGAGTGGATCGAGGCCACCTTCGGCCAGGGCATCGCCCGCCACTTCATGCTGCCCTACAACGCCAAGGTCTGGGCCCACCCGCTCGACCGAATGAGCAAGCACTGGATTGCCGAGCGGGTCAGTGTGGTCGACAGCGAGCGCGTGCTGCGCAACGTCATCCTGGACCGCGACGACGTCTCCTGGGGGCCCAACAGCCGGTTCAAGTACCCGCTCCACGGCGGCACCGGCGGTCTGTTCAACGCCTTCCTGCCCTACGTCGAGCCGCGCCTGCACCTCCAGAAGGCCGCCCGGCAGGTAGACTTCGATGCCAGAGTGGTCGAGTTCGACGACGGCACGTGTACGCGCTACGACGTGCTGATCTCCTCCCTGCCGATCGACCAGCTCGTGACCTGGTCGAAGGGCGCGCCGCCCGAGATCCGCGAGGCGGCCGCGCGGCTCGACCACAGCAGCAGCTACATCGTCGGGGTCGGCGTGGCGGCCCCGTGCCCGAGCACCAGGTGCTGGCTCTACTTCCCGGAGCAGGACTGCCCCTTCTACCGCGTGACCTATCTCTCGAACTACTCGCCCTTCATCGCCCCGGATGAGCACCACTACCTGCTGCTCACCGAGACCTCGTATTCCCCCTGGAAGCCGGAGCCCGGGCAAGAGATCGTCGAGCGGGTGGTCGACGGACTCGTCACCACCGGCCTGCTGGAGGAGGCCGATCGCGCCCGCATCGCCTCCACCCACCTGATCGACGTGCCCTACTCGTACCCCGTGCCCACGCTCGAGCGCGACGACGCGCTGGCGATCATCCAGCCGTTCCTGCTGCGCCACGACGTGTACTCGCGCGGCCGCTTCGGGGCGTGGCTCTACGAGATCGGCAACATGGACCACTCGACCATGCAGGGCGTGGAGGCGGTCAATAGCATCCTGCTGGGCGACAAGGAGACGACATGGAAGCCAAGCGAGCCTTCCTCCCGGACGCCAGTGCTGCGCGCGGCCTGACCGACGGCTTCGCGCCCCTGGCGCGCCTGTGGGCCGCCCGAGGCCGGCTGGCGCTGATCGGGCCGGCCCTCAACGCCCGCTTCCACCTCCGCGGCGCGACCCGGCTCGGCCAGCGGGTGACCTTGCGCGGCCGCCCCAAGGTGGTCAACCAGGGCACGCTCATCGTCGGCGACCGGGTGCGGCTGGACTCGACCGTGGCCACGCTCGAGCTGGTGGCCCTGCCCGGCGGACGCCTGGAGCTCGGCGACAACGTGTTCATCAATTACGGGAGCTCGCTGGTTTCCAGCACCTGCGTGAAGGTCGGCAACGACTGCCTCATCGGGACGCACGTCATGGTGATGGACTGCGACTTCCACCGCGTCGAGGACAAGGCCTGGGACACCGCTGGCGCGCCGGTGGTGCTGGAGGAACGGGTGTGGCTGGGCAATCGATCGATGGTCCTCAAGGGGGTGACCGTCGGCCACGACGCCGTGGTCGCGGCTGGCAGCGTCGTCATCCGCGACGTGCCCCCTCGGACCGTCGTAGCGGGCGTGCCGGCCCGCGTCGTCCGTCGGTTCTAGCACACCTCTTGGGGGGTGAGCCCGTCCTGGTGGCGCGGGCTGGCAGCCCGCGCCACCAGGACGGGCTCACCCCCCTGAAAACTGCTTCGGGAGGAGCACGTGGAGCCGTTCGTCAGCGTCGTCGTCCCGACCTTCAACCGCCGCGCGAGCCTGAGACGGCTGCTGGAGGCGCTCGCCGCGCAGACGTATCCCGCCGCCCACTTCGAGGTCGTGGTCGTGGACGATGGCTCGACCGATGGGACGGTCGAGTGGCTGCAGGGCCTGGCTCTGCCCTACGGTCTGAGGCTGCTGCGCCAGCCGCACCAGGGCCCCGCGCAGGCCCGCAATCTCGGAGTGATGCATGCGCGGGGCGCGCTGGTCCTGTTCCTCGACGACGACGTGGTGCCCGTGCCTGACCTGATCGCAGCCCACGGAGCAGGCCACGAGGCCGAGCAGGACATGGTGGTCGTGGGGCCGATGTCGCCGCCCCGCGACTGGCCGCGCCCGGCCTGGATCCGCTGGGAGGAGGAGAAGCTCCAGGTCCAGTACCGTGCCCTGCTGGCCGGCAAGTACCCCTGCACGCCGCGCCAGTTCTACACCGCCAACGCCTCGCTCTCCCGCGCCCGCTTCCTGGAGGCGGGGGGGTTCGACCCCGCCTTCCAGCGAGCCGAGGATGTCGAGCTAGCCTACCGCCTGCGCGATCGCGGCGCTCGGTTCGCCTTCAACCCGAGGGCGGAGGTGCTGCACTACGCCGCCCGTAGCTTCGAGTCCTGGTGTCGCACGCCCTACCAGTACGGGCGCTACGACGTGGCCATGCACCGCGACAAAGGCCAGCCGACCCTATCAGATGCTGCGCTCGAGTTCCACGGCCGCCACCCGCTGAACCGCGTGCTGGCGCGCCTGTGCGTTGGCCGGCCGCTGCTGCTCCGCGGGGCCGTGCTTGCCCTGAGCGGCGTGGTGCGCGCCAGCGATTGCCTCGGCAGCCGATCGCCGGCCGGGCTCGCCCTGAGCGGCATCTTCCACCTGCTGTACTGGCAGGGCGTCAGCGACGAGCTTGGTGGCCCCGAGGCAGTCTGGCGCTGGATCGCCGGGAGTGCGCCGGGTGCGGTTGAGGTCAACCAGAACTCAACCGCTGGCAAACGGCCTCAGCACTGAGCGCAGATCATACTACGGATGTCGGCTGTAGCTCAGCGTGGAGCCACGGCAGACGAGAGGCCGGGCCTCAGGTGAGGACTCGATGAGAGAACAACTGTCACCCTATCCAGCTCGCGAAAACGGCAGGACCGCCTGGTCCGCCGAGGCCCTCTCCCAACTGCCGCCGGAGATCGTCACGGCGCTGACGATCCGCCGCACCGAAGAGCGGCTCTTGAAGCTGTTCCATGAGGGCCGCCTCTCTGGCACGGTACACACGTGCATCGGCCAGGAGTGGACCGGGATCGTCGTTGCCCAGGCCCTGCGCGCCGGAGACTTCATCATCTCCAATCATCGCTGCCACGGCCACTATCTCGCCTGGACCGACGATGTCGAGGGGCTGATCGCGGAGATCATGGGCAAGCAAAGCGGTGTGTGCGGCGGGCGCGGAGGCAGCCAGCACCTGTGTCGCGACGGCTTTCTTTCGAACGGAATCCAGGGGGGCATGGTGCCCGTGGCAGCCGGCATGGCCCTGGCCCGCCAACTGCGGGGCGATGGCTCGATCGGCACCCTCCTCGTGGGCGACGGTACCCTGGGCGAAGGGGTCTTCTACGAGGCGCTCAACCTCATTGCCCGGTGGCAGCTCCCTCTGCTCATCGTGCTCGAGAACAACCTCTACGCCCAGTCCACCGCGCAGCACGAAACCCTCGCCGGCGATATCAGGGCGCGGGCTGAGGCCTTCGGCATTGCCACCGCCAGGGGCAGCACCTGGGAGTGGCAACGTCTGCTCGAAGACGTGCGCGGGAGCGTGGACAGCATCCGACATACCGGGCAACCGGCGTTCGTCCAGGTGGACACCTACCGCCTCGCTCCTCACTCAAAAGGCGATGACACGCGCGAGCCCACGGAAGTGGCACAGCACGCGGAGAAGGACCCGTTGAACCGCTTCCTCGCCTCGGCCAGCGACCCCGAGCCTTTGCAGGCCGTGCTGGCCGCGATCGAGCAGCGGATCGGCGCAGCGGTGGCCCAGGCCGAGCGGGCACCGGTGCAGGCGGTGGCGCCCCGCCTCAGCCTGCCAGAGCCGCCACACCCCACCTGGGTAGCGGCCGACTTTCCCGAAGAGCGAGGGGTGCAGTCGATCCGGCGCGCGCTCGAGCAGGCCATGGAGCTCGATCCTCGGGTCATCCTCATTGGCGAGGACCTGCGCTCCCCTTACGGCGGGGCGTTCAAGGCGACCCACGGGCTGTCCGATCGATTTCCGGCCCGGGTCCTCAACAGCCCGATCTCCGAGGCCGCCATCGTCGGACTCGGCTCTGGCCTGGCCATGGAAGGCTTTCGCCCCGTCATCGAGATCATGTTTGGTGACTTCCTGCTGCTGGCAGCCGACCAGATCGTCAATCACGCAGCCAAGTTCCACTGGATGTTCAACGAGCAGGTCAGCGTCCCGCTGATCGTCCGCACGCCGATGGGTGGTGGGCGGGGCTACGGCCCGACCCACAGCCAGAGTCTGGAGAAGCACCTGCTTGGTATTCCGGACACCCAGGTGCTCGCGCTCCACCACCGGTACGCTCCGGCGCTCACCTATCGTGCGCTCTTCGATACTGTCGATCGACCTACGATCGTCATCGAGAACAAGCTCCTGTACGGGCAGATGGCCTCGTGCAGGGTTCCCGATGGGTATCTCCTGGAGGTCACTCGGGAGACGTTTCCAACCGTACGCCTTCGCCCGGCCCGGGGCGCCGAGGTGACGATCGTTGCCTATGGAGGCATGGCAGTGGAGGCGGAAGCGGCGCTGCAGTCTCTGTTCGAAGACCATGACGTGCTGTGCGAGCTCATCATGCCCGTTCGGCTGTATCCCCTGGACCTGGCGCCAATCATGGAATCCGTCCGACAGACCGGCCGCCTGGTGGTAGTTGAAGAAGGGCAAGGGTTTGCGGGCTTCGCCAGTGAGGTGATCAGCCAGATGGTCGAGGCTGCCCCGCTGCGCCCCTTGCGGGTCAAGCGGGTAGCGCCGATGCCCCATCCTATCCCGGCTGCTCGGCCACTCGAACAGGACGCGCTTCCGAACAGCACCTCGATCGTGTACGCGGCCCTGGAGGTGCTCGATGGCTGAGTCGTGGCCGGTCACCATCCCGAGAGACAATGCCAACGATGACTACGTCATCCTGCTGAGGTGGTGCGTGCCCAATGGCGCCCGAGTTGCCGCGGGAGCGGCCATCGCAGAGATCGAAACCTCGAAAGCCGTCGTCGAGCTGGCGGCCGAACACGACGGCTACCTCGTGCGTGCCGCCAACGAGTCGGACCAGGTCGCGATCGGCGCTCGAATCGGCGTGATCTCGACGGAGCCGTCGACGGCGCCGGAGAGCGCGCCGCCCGAGGCGGCCAGCTCGCCGAGCGCGCCGCCCCAGCCGCACCAGTTCTCCCGGCGCGCCAAGGCGCTCATGGACGAGCACGGGCTCGATCCGGCGCTCTTCGCCGGCAAGGCGCTCGTGCGCGAGGAGGACGTGCGGCAGGTGTTGAGCGGTCGAGCGCAGGGCAGCGGCCCCTCCACCCCTCGGCGTGGGCGCGCGCCCATCGCGGAAACCGTCCCGCTCTCGCCCCTGAAGCGCACGGAGATTCGATACCTGGCCGAGGGCCATGGCAACGCGCTGGCCAGCGCCGTCACCGTCTTCGTTCGCCCGCAGGCACTCGACGCGGCTCGGGCCGCGGCGGCCGCGTCGCATCGCCTCACCCACCTGGACTTCGTGGCCGTGGCGGCAGCCCGCGCGCTGCGCACCTACCGCGAGTTCAACGCGTTTCTTGAGGCTGAGGCGATCCACTACTACGCCGAGGTGAACGTGGGCATTGCCATGAACCTGGATCGGGGCCTGCTGGTGCCCGTGATCCGCCAGGCAGCCGACAGGTCACCGCAGGACGTCTCTCGGATCATCGCCGAGTTCGCGATGCGGTATCTGCGCGGCGCGTTGTCGGAGCGCGACCTGACCGGAGGCACGTTCACCATCACCGACCTGTCGGCGGCGGGAGCAGCCCGGGTGTTGCCGCTGATCAACCGAGAGCAATCGGCCGTGTTGGGCCTCGGGCTCGACGGCGACGCCCCCAGCCCCCGGCTCGCCCTCACGCTGGCCTTTGACCACCGCGTGGCCGACGGCCAGCAGGCGAGCCACTTCCTGTGCGAGATCAAGGAAGCGCTCGAAGCCTCCGAGGCCAGCGTCCTCGCCGAGCGCGCGCCGAGAGCGAGGCCGCCCGTCTGTCGGAGTTGCCTGCTCACGGCCGACCGCCTGCGCGAGGAGGCGATCGCCGATTACCTGATCTCCGTCGTGCGCGCCGATGGTGCGCCGGAGTACCTGTGCGTGACCTGCCTGGTTGGCCTGACCGATGGAATCCCTGGTGCGTGGAGAGAGGCGTGAACGCGAAGGCCGCAGAAGAGCTGGAGCTCGATGAGCTTGTCGCCCAGTTCTGGAAGATCGATCGGAGCGAGATCCACGACGGGCTGGCGTTTGACTCGACCCATCTCAGGGCGATGAGCTCGCTCCGCTTCTACCGATTCCTGGTCGCGCTCGAGGACCATTTTGGAGTGAAACTCAACGACCCCGCGTCCATCATCACGTATGGTGTGCTGCGGGCAGCCATTGCGGCCGCCCGGGTCCAGGCGGGCGACAGCCCGCAGGCCGGGGCTGTGGGGTTGGGGGCTGTGGGCTGGGGACTGGGGAACCAGAAGGCAGTCGGCAGTCGGCAGTCGGCAGTCTGCAGTCCGTCCTCCGCTCAGCCTGAGCCGGTCGAAGGCCCCGCGCTCATCCTGAGCCTGTCGAAGGACCCCCCGCTCATCCTGAGCCTGTCGAAGGACCCCGCGTCTCCCCAGCCCCCAGCCCACGGCCCCACATCCTGGGATGGGATCAGCATCGGCCACGACATCGAGGCCATAGCAAACTTCCCCGATGTACAGGGGGCTTCGCTCGATTCGTTCTACACCAGGTACTTCACCCCTGCTGAGATAGCGCGGTGCGCTCAGTCCTCCAACCCGCGACAGCACTTCGCGGCACGTTTCTGCGCCAAGGAAGCGTTGCGCAAGTGCGGCGCGCTCTTCCGCGAGCTCGCGCTCACAGACATCGAAGTGGTGAATGACGCCGCGGGGAGTCCGTCGATCGTGATCCACGATGAGCGGACCAACCAGCTGCTCGGCCCCAGCGCTGTACTCCTGACCCTCTCCCACACCGATACCCTCGCCTCGGCCATGGTGTTGGTCGTGAGGTCCGCGCCTTAGAGGTAGCTGTGTCCAGGTTCATTGAGCAAACGATGACCACGCTGGGCGTCGAGGAGCTGCGAACGACCGGCCAGTCCGAATCTGGCCAGCCGCCGGTGGCAGTCGATCGCCTGGCGGAGGGCTACCCGAGTGGCGATCCGTTCGGGAGCCTGCCTGCCGCCGGGGGGAGGCATATCCTCGACGCGCGGCAGTTCACCCGCGAATGGCTGGAGGAGGTGCTCTTTCCGGCAGCCCTCGAGCTGCAGCAGACGCCCCTGGACCGGCTGCCAGCGCCGCTGGCCGGGAAACGGCTGTTCTACCTGTTCTACGAGTCGAGCACGCGCACGCGCGTCTCCTTCGAGACGGCCGTGGCCCTGCTGGGCGGGAGCGTGGCCGGCATGGACAGCCACGAGCACCGGCCGCGGGACGAGCGGCTCGAGGACCGCATCCAGGTGCTCAACCAGTATCCCTACGATTTCATCCTGCTCCGCTCGCACGAGGAGGGCGGCGCCAGCCGGGCGGCCAGCGTGTCGAAGGTGCCGGTCATCAACGCCGGCGACGGCGACGGCCAGCACCCGACCCAGGCGCTGCTCGACGCCTACACCATCTGGAAGGAACTGGGGCGGCTCGACGGGCTGCGGGTGGCGCTGGTGGGCGACCTGTCGTACGAGCGCACGACCAACTCGCTCGCCTACTTGCTGGCGCGGTTTCGCGGCCTGCGGGTGGCGCTCGTCTCGCCGCACCTGCTGCGGATGCGCGCAGAGGTGCGGGACCACCTCGCCGCCAGCGGCGCGGTGGTCGAGGAGCTGCGAAACCTGCGCGCGGTGGCCGGCCAGGTGGACGTGGTCTACATGACCAGGGCCCACTCGACCCGGCTGGAGCACGCGCAGCGCTTCGACAAGGGGGCGGGCTGCTATGGTGTCGACGCCGAGGTGCTGGCTCGCCTGCCGGCCCACGCGCTGGTGCTCCACCCGCTGCCGCGAGGCCCGGAGCTGCCGGCCGAGCTGGACACCGATCCCCGGATCGCCTGTTTCCGCCAGGCCGGGAACGGCCTGTTCGTGCGGATGGCGCTGCTGGCGCTGCTGGCTCGGACGCGGCAGTAGCGTGGGGGCCGCCACAGGGGGCTGGGGCAGCCACTGGGGGCTGCCCCTACGGTCTGCCGCCACCCGGGTGGCGGCAGACCGT
>JACQUR010000261.1 GCA_016210245.1 Chloroflexota bacterium | reverse complement strand
GCGCGGGAGAAGGCCATCCGCCACGGGCACCCGAGCACGCTGCACCTGTGGTGGGCGCGGCGGACGCTGGCCGCGGCGCGGGCGGTGATCTTCGCCCAGATGGTGGACGACCCGTCGAGCCCCCCGGATCGCTTCAGGACCGAGCAGGAGCAGGAGCGGCAGCGGCTCTTCCGCATCTCTGCATCTATCGAGGACCTGGTGCTGTGGAATACTGGTTCTGGTCGGCAAGCCGCCCCACCAGGACTCGGAGAGACTTCATGGCCGCTCTTGATCCGCTCGCCAGAGTGAGCACTCTTCCACGGGGCGCGATTTTCCATCGATGCGCGCTTCAGGTGAATCCGCACCACTACCCCGCCACCTTCCGTGGCCAACCCGGAAGCGGCGACCCCAACGCCCACGCGAGGGCAGTAGTCGAGAAGGCCATCGAGATTGGCGTCTCGGTGCTCGCCATCACCGACCACAACGACGTGAGCGGCGTGCGGGCATTCCGCAGCGCGGCGGTGGGCCGTGGCATCCACGTCTTCCCTGGCTTCGAGCTATCTTCGAGCGAAGGCGTCCACATCCTCTGCATCTATCCTCAAGACACCGGCGACGACAAGCTTGGACGCTTCCTTGGAGAGTTCGGCATTACGAAGATGGGACCCTCGTCCGACCTCGCGAAGAAGAGCTTCGTGGAGATCCTCCGCTGCGTTCGGGTGCAGGGCGGTGTCGCCATTGCCGCTCATGTGACAGGTAACAACGGCCTCCTCAGGGTCCTGACAGGACAGGCGTGCATCCAGGCGTGGCAGTCCGAAGACTTGCTGGCCCTCCAGATCCCGGGGCCGGTCGATGACCTACCCCAGAAGGAACGTGAGATCGTTGAGAACAGAAACGCTGACTATCGCCGTGCCCGCGTCGTAGAGGACAGGCTCGCCATTGCCGTGGTCAATGCGAAAGACATCGTGCAGCCCGAAGACCTCGACGACCGTTCAGCAACCTGCTGGATCAAGATGTCTGAGGTGAGCATCGAAGGCTTGCGCCAGGCTTTTCTCGACCCGGGGTCTCGCATTCGGCTGAATCCAAAGGAGGGCAAGCTCGAGCCCGAGGCGCACGCTGAGCTCGTCGCACTAGCGTGGGAAGGTGGCTTCCTTGATGGAGCCGCGGTTCACTTCAACCCCAACCTCAATGTTCTCGTCGGCGGGCGGGGCACCGGCAAGTCGACGGTCGTCGAGAGCATTCGCTCCGTGCTGGGCCTCGACGCCGTCGGCGACGAGGCGCGCAAGGCGCACGAGGGGATCGTGCGGCACGTGCTGAAGAGCGGCACGAAGATCTCCCTCCTGGTACGCGCGCATCGGCCGGCTGTGCGCGAGTACCGTATCGAGCGGACCATCCCCAACCCGCCATTGGTGAGGGATGGCCAGGGCGAGGTCTCGAATCTCGCGCCCCAGGACGTGCTCCCCGGCGTCGAGGTCTACGGACAGCACGAGATCTCGGAGCTCACCAGGAGCCGCGAGAAGCTCACCCGTCTGCTTGACCGCTTCGTCGAGCGAGACGAGTCGCTGACACAACGCAAGGCTGCGCTGCGGCGCGACCTGGAGAAGAGCCGGCGCAGCCTCCTTGACGCGCGAGCCGAACTGCGGCAGATCGAGGAACGTCTCGCCGCGCTCCCAGGCCTGGAGGAAACGCTCGAACGGTTCCGCGAAGCGGGCCTCGAAGAGCGTTTGCGTGAACAGAGCTTGCTGGTCCGGGAGGAGCGCGTCCTCGCCTCGATTCCCGAGCGCCTCGCCCCCTTCCGCGAGTGCCTGGAGCGCCTGAAGCAGGAGATTCCCATCGATCGTGTGTTCCTCTCGGCCAGGGCGCTCGAGGACCTGCCAGGGAGGGAGATCCTGTCGCGTGCCGACGAGGTCTTTGCGCAGCTCGACCGCGACCTGGAACGCGTGGCGAAGGACCTGGAGCAGGCCATGCTACGCGCGGACCAGGGCGTCGCCGGGGTGCGCGCGGAGTGGGATACCCGGAAGAACAGTGTCCAGGCTGCTTACGAGCAGATCCTCCGCGAGCTCCAGAAGTCGCGGGTGGATGGCGAGGAGTTCATCCGCTTGCGGCGCCAGATCGAGGAGCTGCGGCCGCTGCGCGAGCGCCAGAGCCTGGTGGGCCGCTTGGAGAAGGAGCACGCCGACCGCCGCCGGGCGCTCCTGGCCGAGTGGGAGGATCTGAAGGCCGAGGAGTTCCGGCGCCTCGATCGCGCCGCGAAGAAGATCAACAAGAAGCTGCGCGACAAGGTCCAGGTCGAGGTTGCGTCCGCCGGCGACCGCGAGCCGCTCTTCCGGACCTTGCGCGACGAAGTCAGGGGCCGGCTGTCCGAGGCCATCGAGTCGCTGGCGCGCGTCCAAGATCTGTCACTGCCGAAGTTCGTCGAGGCATGCCGGGCGGGCGCGGAAGCGCTCAACAAGGCGTGCGGCATCACACCGGCGCAGGCCGAGCGCCTCGCCAGGGCCGAGCCCGAGGTGCTGATGCGCGTCGAGGAGCTCGACCTGCCGCCGACCACGGCGATCCGACTGAACACGGCGCCCGCGGGCGAACCGGCCACCTGGCAGGCGCTCGAGGACCTCTCGACCGGCCAGAAGGCGACCGCTGTGCTCCTGCTGCTGCTCCTCGAGTCCGACGCGCCCCTCATCGTGGACCAGCCTGAGGATGACCTCGACAATCGCTTCATCACAGAGGGCATCGTCCCGCGCATGCGCGAGGAGAAGCAGCGGCGGCAGTTCGTCTTCTCGACCCACAACGCGAACATCCCCGTGCTGGGCGACGCCGAGCTGATCGTAGGCTTGAGCGCCTCGGGCGAGGCCGAGCGCGGCCACGCCCGGATGGCGCCCGAGCACATGGGCTCGATCGACTCCCGGCCGGTGCGCGAGCTGGTGGAGGAGATCCTCGAAGGCGGCAAGGAAGCGTTTGAGCTGCGTCGGCGCAAGTACGGGTTCTGAAGGAAGGCGAGATGAATCGAACCGAGCTGACAGAGCTGATCCACAACGGGGAGAACTCCGGCGTCGAGTTCAAGCGAGACGACATTATTCCGGAGAAGCTCGCCAAGGAAATGGCGGCGCTCCTCAATCTTGAGGGGGGCTACATCCTCCTCGGGGTCGAGAACGATCGCACCGTGTCTGGGCTGACGCGCGAGCTGGAGAAGGCGGAGGAATGGGTGATGGAGATCGCTCGCGCCCATCTGCGCCCCGCGGCGATCCCGTATTGGGAAACGATCGAGTGGAGCGAGCGAAAGATCGTCGGCATCGTGTCGTTGCCCGCGGATGCGCCAGACAAGCCCTACAAGGCCAAACGGGGATCCGCGTGGGTCACGCAGATCCGGGTCGGAACGACGACGCGCGATGCGACTGACGAAGAAGAGGTCCGTCTCTATCAGCAGTCGGGCCGCTTGCAGTACGACCGCAAGCCGGTGCCCGGCTCGTCGTTCGGCGATCTCGACCGGCGGCGGCTGGTCAACTACTTCCGCGATGTTCGGTGGCAGGCATATCCGGACGAGGCCGATGCGGAAGGCTGGCAGCGTCTTCTGGTGAATACCGAACTGATGGCCGAGGATCGGAGTCGCCCCATCCCGAGCGCTGGAGGGCTTCTCCTCTTCGGCGCGCGTCCCAACAAGTACTTGCCTCAATCGGGCATCACCGCGGTCGCCTATCAGGGAACCGCCAAGGACTACGAGGCGAAGGAGAGGGTCTTGCTTCGTGGTCCGGCGGTGTCCCTCTTTCCAGCGCCGGGGCCGGACGATGGGCCCCCCTACCCGAGAGCCCCGCGGACGTTCTCCGAGATGGGTGAGGCCGTCGAGGCCGGAGTCATCGAACAGGCACTCGACTTCGTCCGCCGGAACACGACTCTTGAAGCCTGGATCGACGACAACGGGAGGCGTCAGGAGCGCTGGGACTATCCGCTGGAGGCGGTCCGAGAGGCGGTGGTGAACGCCATCGCCCATCGCGACTACACGATCACGGTCACCGACATCGAGTTGTCGATCTACTCCGACCGCTTGGAGGTCATCTCTCCGGGCCGTCTCCCGAACACGGTCACGGTCGAAAAGATGCGCGCCGGCTATCGGGCGTCGCGTAATGAGCTCATCAAGGAAGTGCTCCGCGACTACCGGTACATCGAGGCCACCGGTCTCGGGGTTCCCAGAAAGATCGTCGCCGGAATGCATGCGCATAACGGGACCGATCCCGATCTCATCGAGAGCGACGACCTGTTCATCGTCCGCCTCTGGAAAGAGCCTGAGCACGGATGAACCCATGAAGAAGCTCATCGAGGTCGCCCTCCCGCTGGAGGCGATCAACAAAGCCTCGGCGCGGGAGAAGTCCATCCGCCACGGGCATCCGAGCACGCTGCACCTGTGGTGGGCGCGGCGGCCGCTGGCGGCGGCGCGGGCGGTGATCTTCGCCCAGATGGTGGATGATCCGTCGGCCCACCCGGGTCTCTGCCGGAAGGAGAAGGCGCGGCAGAAGGGTATTATGGTTGCTTTTCTGCGGAATATCCGCAAGAATAGGGGCCTAACCTTGACACCTGTGGAGCCGGGCCTATGCTCGTCGAGTTCAGTGTCACGAACTTCCGCTCCATCCAGGCCCGCCAGACTCTCAACATGGTGGCCAGCGCGGATACGGCCCATCGCCAGCACAATGTCAGCCCGGGCAAGGGGCGAGACCTGCGCCTGCTGAGATCTGCGGCCATCTATGGCCCGAACGCGGCGGGCAAGAGCAATCTCCTGCGCGCGCTGGAAACCCTGCGCCAGCTCGTACAGAACTCAGCCATCGGTCTTCAGGAAGGCCAGCGTCTTCCGGTTACGCCGTTTCTCCTCTCGAAGGCGGCTGCCAGGCAGCCGTCGGAGTTCGAGCTCGTCTTCATCGCCGACGATGGCGTTCGCTATCACTACTGCTGTGCAGCAAGCCCCGAGCGCGTCTTCAAGGAATGGCTCGTTGCCTACCCGCAGGGCCGTCCGCAGAGGTGGTTTGAGCGGGAATACGCTCCCGAGACCGGTTCGCAACGGTGGTGGTTCGGTCCCAACTTCAAGGCAGAACGCGCGGAGCGCAAGGTCTGGCAGGACTTCACACGGGACAACGCGCTGTTTTTGTCGACCGCGATTCAGCTCAACAATGCCCAACTCCGCCCGGCTTTCACCTGGATTACGCAGAAGCTGATCGTGGTGGTGCCTGTCGTGGGCCTGAATCCGCTTCTCAGCTTCGAGCTGCTGCTTCAAGAGAGCGGACAGGAGAAGATCATGCGCTTCATGCGCACGGCGGATATCGGCATTGACCGGCTGGAGTTGCTAGAAGAGGAATTGACCCCCTCGCCGCCGACAGGTCCGCTGCTGCCCGGGGCCATGCGGGTTCACCTTGAGCTGGGCCTCCCGCCTGGCGCCCAGCTCCAGGCTCAGAAGCGTTTTCGCGTCCTTGCATGGCACAGGTGCGCGGATGCCATCGAGGAAGTGCCGCTCGAGCTGGGCGACGAGTCAGACGGCACCCAGAGACTTTTCCAGTTCGCAGGGGGCTGGCTGCGCGCGCTTGAATGGGGGGCAACCCTGTGCGTCGATGAATTGGACCGCAGCCTGCACCCGCATATGACGCGCTTCCTTGTGGGGCTTTTCCTCAGTCGCAGCAACGAGAAAAACGCACAACTGGTCTTCACCACCCACGACACGACCGTGCTGGATACCGATCTGCTGCGGCGCGACCAGATCTGGTTGGTGGAGAAGGACGAGCAAAGCTCGTCGCGCCTCTATTCCCTGCTTGACTACTCACCGAGAAAGGACGAGGCCCTGGAACGCGGCTATCTCAAAGGCCGCTACGGCGCCATTCCGTTGATCGCCAACCTTCGGGGCTGACGCATGGCGCGTCGTACGCCAATCTCGAAGCTGCGCGGCAGCGAATCGTTCCGGCGGACGCCTGGACGAAAACGCCCGCGATCCATCACCCTTATCGTGTGCGAGGGGGAAACCGAGCAGGCGTATTTCGAGGCGGCGCGCATCCACTACGGGCTGACCACCGCGGAGGTCATTCTGGCCGAGAACACGAAAGGCCCGGCGCCCATCAGTGTCGTCAAGTGTGCCGAGGAGAAGTGTGGGGAGCGGGGCGGCTATGACCGGGTTTTCTGCATCTTCGACCGTGACGGTAGCGCTGCACGGAACCGCGGTCGGCCTGTGGGCTGAACTCGAAAACGGCGCCGGGATCGCATTCGACCACGGTTCCCCGTGGTGCTACCATTTGGGGTGACGAGTGTGAACTATGATATTGCGGAATTGGAAGCGCGAGCGGAGGTGGTTGAGTGAGAGAACTCTCAATTCCACCCCTGCGGCTGTGGAACTGTGAACGTAACGGACCGAGCTCAATAGGTAGCGGCGACAGCTTTGTGGATAGCGAAACCTTCCCTCCCAGCAAGCCGGTAATGCCATGCTGACCCGCCTGTTCATCCGCAATCTCAAGCGCTTCCGCGAGGTCGAGATCGAACTCGGCAATCCCGTGGTTTTCATCGGGCCCAATGACTCGGGAAAGAGCACGGCCCTGCAGGCGCTCGCGCTCTGGGACCTGGGCCTCCAGCGCTGGGTGGAAAAGCGTGGCGGCCGAGTGGCCCCGGAAAAGCGGCCCGGTGTGACGATAAACCGCCGAGACCTCGTGGCGGTTCCGGTGCCCGACGCCAACCTGCTGTGGCGCGACCTGCACGTGCGGGACGTGCATAAGATAGCCGGGCGCCAGCGTACCACCAACGTCCGTATCGACATCAAGGTGGACGGGGTGACGGACGGCGTCGAATGGTCCTGCGGGCTGGAGTTTGACTATGCGAACGACGAGTCCTTCTACTGCCGGCCTATGCGCGTGTCGGGAAGGCTCGACGAGGAGAGAATGGCTGTTCCCGAGCATGCCTTGCAGGTACAAACCAACTTTCTTCCTCCGATGTCCGGGATGGCGGACCGTGAGTTTCTCAAGCAGCCCGGCGAGGTCGGGTTCCTCATCGGACAAGGGAGAACCGCGGAGGTTCTCCGAAATCTCTGCTACCAGATACTCTTCAACGATCAGCAGCGCGAGACGCGAACTTGGCCCTCCCTCGTCGAGCAGATGCGGCAACTGTTCGGAGTGGTATTCGATGAGCCGGTCTTCGTGCAGGAGCGCGGCGAGATTCTCATGTCGTACCGAAGCCCGTCCGGAGTCCGACTCGACCTCTCATCCTCTGGGCGCGGTCTCCAGCAAACCCTGTTGCTGCTCGCCTACCTGACAGTCAACCCTGGATCTGTCTTGCTGCTCGACGAACCTGACGCACACCTTGAGATTCTCAGGCAGCGACAGATCTACAGCGTGCTTTCAGAGTGGGCCCGAGAACATGGCAGCCAGATCATTGCTGCGAGCCACTCGGAGGTCATCTTGAACGAGGCGGCGGATCGGGACGTGGTCGTGGCGTTCGTCGGCGTGCCTCATCGAATGGACGATCGCGGCAGCCAGGTCCTGAAATCACTGAAGGACATCGGGTTCGATCAGTACTACCAGGCGGAGGAGGTCGGCTGGGTACTCTATCTCGAAGGGTCCACCGATCTCGCTGCCCTGCGCGCGTTTGCGAAGCGGCTTGACCACCCCGCCCAGGCATTTCTTGAGCGACCTTTCGTGCATTACGTCGGCAACCAGCCCCGCAAGGCCCAGGACCACTTCTATGGCCTGCGCGAGGCAAAGCATGACCTCGTAGGGCTGGCGATATACGACCACCTCGGCCAACAGCCTCCTGCTGATCCAGTGCTGCGCCATGCGATGTGGCAGCGCCGCGAACTTGAGAACTACCTCTGTACCAAACAAACCCTCCTCTCGTTCGCGGAGGCGCAGGGGCGCGAGCAACAGGGCGAACTGTCTGGGGCATCCTGGCGCCAAACGATGGAGGAATCAATCGCTGAGATCGAGACTGCCCTTCTCGCTCTGGGCAAGCCCTCGCCGTGGGGACCAGATCTGAAAGCGAGCGACGAGTTTCTGGACCCCCTGTTCAGGCGGTTCTACGAACGTGTCGGAGTACCCAACCTCATGCGCAAGACCGACTACCACACCCTGGCGCCCTTCGTTCCCGGGGAGGCGCTCGACCAGGAGATACGTGAGAAGCTGGATTTGATCGCCCAGACGGCTGCCCGAGCGAGGCCAAGAAGGGACTGATCCTCGTGCAGAAGAAAAAGCTCATCGAGGTCGCCCTCCCGCTGGAGGCGATCAACAAAGCCTCGGCGCGCGAGAAGTCCATCCGCCACGGGCATTCGAGCACGCTGCACCTGTGGTGGGCGCGGCGGCCGCTGGCCGCGGCGCGGGCGGTGATCTTCGCGCAGATGGTGGACGATCCGTCTGCCCACCCGGAGCAGTTCCCCACCGAGGCAGCGCAGGAGCGAGAGCGCCAGCGCCTGTTCCGCCTGATCGAGCAGTTGGTGCAGTGGGAGAACACGACCAATCAGGACGTACTGGTGCAGGCGCGGGACGAGCTCTGGAAGAGCTGGCGGTCCACCTGTGCAGACAACCGGGACCATCCACGCGCGGCGGAGCTGTTCAACCCGGACCGGCTGCCCGCCTTCCACGACCCCTTCGCCGGCGGCGGCTCGCTGCCGCTTGAGGCGCAGCGGCTCGGACTGGAGTCATATGCCAGCGACCTGAACCCGGTGGCGGTGCTGATCTGTAAAGCAATGATCGAGATCCCGCCGAAGTTCGCGGGCCAGCCCCCGGTGAACCCTGAGGCGCGCGGCGGAGGCGTTTTCATACAACGCGCTGGTCCAGAGCTGGCCGGAGATCGCCCGCCTGGCGCGCGAAGCGAGCCGAGGCGCCGCGATGCAGCAAGAGCTGCTCACTTGACGGGAAGACAGGAATACGGCTATACTGCTGGCATGAAGACAACCATCGATATCCCCGAGGACCTCTACCGAAAAGTCAAAGCCAGGAGCGCGCTGGAAGGGCGGCCCGTGCGGGAGGTGGCCATCGAGCTGTTCCGCCAGTGGGTTGGCGAGTCGCCTGCGCCAGGCGACGGCCAGCCGTTCGTCTCGGTCGGCGAGCTGATGGCGGATGTGTGCGGGATGTTCGACTCTGGTGTCACAGACCTGGCCACGAATCCGGCCTATCTCGGAGATCTCGGCCGTGACTCGCTTGGCGATCGTTGATACCGGGCCGCTCGTGGCCTTCCTGGACCGCCGCGATGCTCGCCACGCCTGGACGCGGGAACGGTTGTGGGAACTGGACGCTCCGCTGCTCGTGTGTGAGCCGGTGCTTACCGAGGCGCTCTTCTTGCTCCGGCGGTTCCCGCAGACCCAGGACGCGCTCCTGGGCCAGGTGCGGGCCGGACGACTGCGCATCGCCTTCTCACTCACACAGGAGATCGAGTCGATCCGGCGCCTGCTGGCGAAGTATGCCGACCGCCCCATGTCGCTTGCCGACGCGTGCCTGGTGCGGATGGCCGAGCTGCACAACGGGCACAGCATCTGCACGCTCGATGCCGACTTTCACGTGTATCGCAAGCACGGGCGCGAGCCCATCCCCTTGATCGTGGCGCCGAGCTAAGGCACCGCTCAGCAATAACCTGATCGCTCATTGGCAACTGGAACCACACCACTGTCCCGCAGTCAAGCAGCAATTGAGCACGTTATTGTCGGGCAGTGCCTAACCACCGGTCGGTCCGTAGGGGCAGACGGCCCTGTCTGCCCGCCGCGCAGAGCGCGGCAGAGCGTGGTGGAGCACCGGGTGCGAAGGGCACCTGCTGGGTGGCGGGACCCTTTGCCGCCCTCGGGGCGGCGGGCAGACAGGGGCGTCTGCCCCTACACCCACTGCGGCGCAAGAAGCGCGGGCCGGAGGCGCTTTCGTACAATAGGCTGGTGCAGAGCTGGCCCGAGATCGCCCTCCTGGCGTGCGAGGGGGGCAGGCCGGGCGCCGAGCAGACCGGGCTGTTCGAAGTGGAGTGGTCAATGAATACTCATCCCGAGCTGATCGAGCGATACCAGTTCGAAACCCAGCAGCTCATGATGGAGCATCCGCCGATCTGGCGCCACCGGAACAAGCAGATCGTCTTCGAGATCGCCTGTCCGCCGGGATCCACGCATCGAGGCCGGCTCGACTACAGCCGATGGAGGGCGATGCGCCTGCCTCTGAACGTCGACGCCCCAGCATCCACCAGGCGGGTGGCGGGCCGAGCAGGTTTCTACGACTACGTCCCGGCGCTTGACGTGCCCGGTGCCGTTGAATGGCACGTCAACTTCGCGGACCCGCATCTGTTCGTCGCGTACGGCTCTTCGCTCTTCGCTCAGGATGAGATGCAGGTCGCCGAGCATCCCTCGCTCGGAGCGCTCAAGGAAGCGCTGGATGCGCGAGGGATTTCGGCCGTGACGGTGGAGAATCGCAAACCGACGCCAGTCCTGGTGATGGGCGTCGAGCGTCGCTGCCGCGTGGCGACCGACCCCAACGTCCTGGAGGGAAGGCCGCGCGGACTCTACGGGAACCAGTTCGTGCGAGCCGACGCGGAGGCTGTGATCCGTGCCACGACGCGGCTCGATCCGCCAACGATCACGAACTTGATCGCGATGGCCGCCCCAAGCGGCGGCTACGGCCGCTACAGCGTCCACGAGATCGAGCACGTGCTCGTCACCGCATTCACGGCGTTTCGCGCGGCCGTACTGGAGTCGACCCGATGCCGCGGCGCCGGCTGCCCCGTCGTGATCCACACTGGATTCTGGGGTTGCGGGGCCTTTGGTGGTAATCGCGTGTTGATGGCGACGCTTCAGGTGCTGGCGGCCGAGATGGCAGGAGTGGATGGCCTGGTGTTCCACACGGGCGATGGTGCAGGCGCCGAAGCCCTGGAAAAGGCTCGAAGCGTGATCGAAGTGGATCTGGCCAGCGGGCCGGCTGCACGGCTTGCCGAGCTCATCGCGCGGATAGCTTCCAGCGGCTTCGAGTGGGGTGTGAGCGACGGGACCTAGCGCTCGGTGACGCGTGACTTGAGAGGGAGCTGTCCGAGCCGCGGCCGTGAGGGAGCGCAGACCTCCGCTCCCTCACGGTCGCGGCTCGGACAGCTCTCGTCAATTGGCGCGTGACAGAGCACTGGAGGAAGGTCTCGAGATGGCCATCACCAATCACGGACGGGTCGGCAAAGCTCCGAGCTGTGCAAGGCCTGGCTTGACCCCTTCGTCGAGCGCGATTTGAGCAGGCTTGACGGATGACCCAGCAGTCACCTCTGGTCGTCGTGGTTGCCGGCCCGAATGGTGCGGGCAAGAGCACGGTCGCGCCCCGGCTCCTGCAAGGGGCGCTGGCCGTGAGTGAGTTCGTCAACGCCGACCCCATCGCGGTCGGGCTGTCCGCGTTTCGGCCGGAGTCGATGGCGGTGGCAGCCGGACGAGTGATGCTCGCTCGCTTGAAAGCACTCGCGCAAGCGCGCGAGACCTTCGCCTTCGAGACGACGCTGGCCAGTCGCAGCTTCGCTCCGTGGCTCGCGAGCCTGCGCGCCTCGGGCTATCGCACGCACCTGGCTTTTCTCTCGCTGTCCGGTCCGGACCTTGCCGTGGACCGAGTAGCGGAGCGGGTGCGACAGGGAGGCCACGAGGTGCCCGAGGCCGTAGTGCGCCGCCGTTTCGCGGCGGGTTTGAGGAACTTCTTCGACCTCTACCAGGGACTTGCCGATACCTGGCAGATGTTCGATAACTCCGCGGTGGACGGGCCTCGTCTGATCGCATCAGGCTGCCATGGGCAGCCGGCGCGGGTTGTCGACGTCGACGCCTGGACCAACTTTCTGGAGTGGAACCCATGACCACGTCGCCTGATCCCGAGCCTTCGCCGGTCGACCGTGTCCAGGACATTCCGCGCATCCTGAAGGCCATGAGAGAAGCCGTGCGCGAGGCGCTGCTGCGCCACAAGCGGCTGGGCAACCCGGTCGCGGTGTGGCAGGATGGGCGCGTGGTGTGGCTGTCGCCCGAAGAGATCCCCACGGAGTTCGTCGAGCCGACCAGCGAAGGAGAGTGACGCCATGGCGATCACCAACCACGAACTCGGCCCGCGCCTGAATCTGTAGCTGCTGACGTGGAGCGCCTTCACCCAGGGGCGAAGGCGCTCCACGTCAGCAGCTACAGAACCTACCCTGCGCGCGAGCCATCACCCGGACCTGGTGTCAGCCCGCCACCCGCACCACGGTGATCGAATACGACGGCAGGGTCAGCGACAACTCCTGGCCCTGAAGGGCCACCTGGCCCAGGGTGTGGATGGCGGTCGGGTCGGCCTGGGCGTAGCGGTAGAGGTGGGCCGAGCTGGAGGGGGCGAAGCCGTCCAGGTGCAGGGTGGCGGAGAGGTCGACGTCGGGACGCTGGTTGAGGGCGAGCAGGACCAGGTCGCCGCTGGCGCTGTCCAGGCTGGCGTACACGGCCAGGTCGGGGGTGTCGGAGGTGGCCGCCAGCGCCAGGTCGCCGAACCCGCTGCCGCGGCCGTCGTAGTTGGTGTACAGCGCGAACGCCAGGGCGCCGGGGCTGCCCGCAGGGGGCACGGTCCAGTAGGCGGCCAGGTCGACCCCCTCGCGCCCGAAGATGCCCAGCACGTTGGCGATGGCGAGCGCGCCGTTCATCGTCTCCTCGGCTCCCCAGTTCCACTCGCCAATCGCCAGCAGCGTTCCAGGATACGAGCGGTCCACCCACTCCCGCAGGCGTGGGACCAGGCGCACCGGCTCGCGAATCCAGGACTCATCGGCGTAGCGGGCATCCCAGAGCGCGCGGGTGGAGCGCAGCCGCAGGGCGTTGGTCGCGTCGTCGGTGGCTCCGTCGTAGACCCCTGCGGCCTGGGGGTAGAAGTGAACGTCCAGCACGTCCAGCGTGCGCCGCCCCGTCTGCTCGTCGTGGCGGCGGACCTGGTCCAGCCACCAGGGCAGGAACGGCACGTCGCCATGAGCGCGGCGGTCGGCGTGGGTGCGGAAGTTGTCGAGCCCGCGGTCCCGAGCGGAGTAGAGGTAGCTGGTCCAGCCCGAGAGGCCAGGGCCGAGCACGAGCGCCTCCGGGTCGACCGCCTTGATTGCCTCGGCGTACTCCAGGAAGCTGGCCAGCAGGTCGTCGTAGCCCGGCTGGATCGAGTACACGTCGGCGTGGTTCTCGGCCCACAGGTCCGGCTCGTTGTCGATGGCGTAGAAGCGCACCCCGCCGGTCGCGGCCGAGCCGAAGCGGTTGCCCAGGTGGGCGACCCACTCGTCCTGGTACACCCGGTCGTCGGCCAGGTCGGGCGGGTCGGCCAACGGGCCATCCTTGCGCGGCAGCGAGCGGATGCTGGTCGCCCTGCGGTTCGCGGCCGGGTCGTAGACAGCTCGGCCGTCGACCAGCGCGCCCAGCGAGAGGCTGCCGCTCTCCGGGATGTCCACCGAGCGGCTCTCGTTGTCGTCGTCTCGGGCGACCCAGCCAAGCGCGGGGATGGTCACCAGGCTCTCGGCGCCGGCGGCGCGGTTGGCGGCCACGAACTGGTCGGCCACGCCGGACGGCCGGCGGTCGGCCGGACTGGTGTGGCCGTAGTTGCCGTTGCGGAACTCCCAGTCGCGCCCGGAGTTCCAGGCGTTGCCCAGCTCCCAGTTGTAGCGGCTGCTGGGGGTGCCGCCCCAGCGGTTGAGGCGCAGGCGCAGCGCGGCCAGGTCGTCAGGATTCGCCGAGGCCGCTCCGTAGATCAGCGGGCTGATTCGGCGCAGCGGCTGCCCGGCCTCCACGCGCAGCGTGGCCGTCGCCGGCGCGGCTGCCTGGGCCCAGGCGGCCGGCGGGCGGACCCCGGGCTGCTCGGCCAGGAGCAGCAGCACCAGGCCCACGAGCGGGGCGATCGGGCGCATCAGGCTTTGGCCAGGCAGTAGCCCACCCCGGGCACCGCCCTGATGCCCCCCTCGCCGTTGGGCGGCAGGCCAAGCTTGGTGCGGATGTGGGAGATGTGGGTCTTGAGCAGGTTGGAGTCGCCGCTGTCGTAGCCCCAGGCGTACTCGACCAGGCGCGAGTAGGGAATGAACCGCCCGGCGTTCATCGCCAGCATGAACAGGATGCGGAACTCCAGCGGCGTGAGCTGGACGAGCGCGCCCGCCCTGGTCACCTGGTGGGCCTCCAGGTCGAGGGCCAGGTCGCCCACGCGCACCTCGCGCACCGGCTGCACGTACGGGTCGGTCTGGCAGCGCCGCAGCACAGCCTTCATCCGGGCGCTGAGCTGCTTGACGCTGAAGGGCTTGGTCACGTAGTCGTCCGCCCCAAGCTGGAGGCCGCGCACGATGTCTTCCTCCTCGTCTCGGGCGGTCAGCATGATGACCGGGGTCCTGGAGTCGTGGTCGTGGCGCATGCGCCGGCACACCTCGAAGCCGTTGAGCTTCGGCAGGTTGCCATCCAGCAACACCAGGTCGGGATAGTCCGCCTCCCAGCGCTGCACGGCTTGCTGCCCATCAACCGCGGCCAGGACCGTGTAGCCCTCGCGCTGGAGCGCATAGGTGAGCAGGTCCAGCAGATCGACGTCGTCGTCGGCCAGCAGCACTCTCATTGCCGTACCTCCTCCTGGAGTGCAGATCTGAGAGTGCAGAGCGCAGATTGAAGCAATCTGCGCTCTGCACTCTCAGATCTGCACTCCAGG
>JACQUR010000246.1 GCA_016210245.1 Chloroflexota bacterium | reverse complement strand
TCCCCTCTCCCCCTGGGAGAGGGTCGGAGTGAGGGAGCGTCCCCTCTCCCCCTGGGAGAGGGTCGGAGTGAGGGAGCGTCCCCTCTCCCCCTGGGAGAGGGTCAGGGTGAGGGCAAGGCCCAGTCCGCCGAGCGCCGGATCGACTGGGCCCACGCGGAGGCGCTGGCCTTCGCCTCCATCCTGGCGGATGGAACCCCCATCCGGCTCACCGGCCAGGATACCGCCCGCGGCACCTTCAGCCAGCGCCACCTGGTGCTACACGACGTGGAGACCGGGGCGACCTGCACCCCCCTCCAGGCGCTCCCCTCGGCGCGCGCCGCCTTCGACGTGTGGGACAGCCCGCTGTCCGAGGCAGGCGCGCTGGGCTTCGAGTTCGGCTACGACGTGCAGGCGCCGGAGGCGCTGGTGCTCTGGGAGGCGCAATACGGCGACTTCGCCAACGGGGCGCAGGTCATCATCGACCAGTTCATCGTCTCGGCCCGCTCCAAGTGGGGCCAGCGCCCCTCGCTGGTGCTGCTGCTGCCGCATGGCTACGAGGGCCAGGGACCCGAGCACTCCAGCGCCCGCCCCGAGCGCTTTCTGCAACTGGCGGCAGAGGACAACCTGCGCCTTGCCAACTGCACCACCGCCGCCCAGTACTTCCACCTCCTGCGCCGCCAGGCCCGCCTGCTGCGGCTGGACCCACGCCCGCTGGTGGTGCTCACCCCTAAGAGTCTGCTACGCCACCCGCTGGCCGCCTCTCGGCCCGAGGAGTTGAGCCAGGGACGGTTCCAGCCGGTGCTGGACGACCCGGGGGCGCGCCGCGAGCCGCAGGCGGTCCGGCGGCTCATTCTCTGCAGCGGCAAGGTCTACGTGGACCTGGCTGCCACGGGGAAGCTGGCGGGCTCCGGCCCCGAGGCCTGCAGCCATGTCGCGGTGGTGCGGGTGGAAGAGCTGTATCCCTTCCCGGCGGCGGAGGTCACCGCCCTCGTGGCCGCCTATGCGCGTCTGGAAGAGGTGGTCTGGCTCCAGGAGGAGCCCCGCAACATGGGGGCCTGGACGTTCGTGGCACCCCGCCTGCGCGATCTGCTCTGCGGCCGCCTGCCACTGCTCTACGTCGGCCGCACCCGCCGCGCCAGCCCGGCTGAGGGCTCCTACGAGTGGCACGTCCAGGAGCAGGCGCGCATCGCAGAGGCCGCGTTCCAGCTCGGGAGTGGGGAGTGCTGAGTGAAACGTGAAACGTAAAGCGTAAAACGTAAAACGTAAAACGTGGTGAGGGCGATGTTCTTCCCCACCGCGCAAGGTGCATTACGTTTTACGCATTACGTTTTACGCATTACGTTTCACGCCCGGAGGTGCAACGTGCCGGCGGAGATTCGGGTGCCCCCGCTGGGGGAGTCGATTGTGGAGGCCACCGTGGGTCGCTGGCTCAAACGGGAGGGCGAGCCGGTGGCCGTGGGCGAGCCGGTGGTGGTGCTGGAGACGGAGAAGGTGAGCACCGAGGTGGCCGCCGACGAGGCCGGCGGGCTCGAGCGCATTCTGCGCCGCGAGGGGGAGACGGTGCGCCCTGGCGACGTGCTGGGTACCATCGCGCTCCGCGCTGCCGCGGCGCCACCGGCCCCTGCTCCGCCGGCTGCCCGCCCAGCCCCTCCGCCGGCCCCGCTCGCGCCGGTGCCCGAGGCGGCGGAGGAGGAGAAAGTGCGCGCCTCCTCGCTGGCCCAGCGGCTGGCCGCCGAGTTCGGGGTCGACCTGGCGCGGGTGCCAGGTACCGGCCCGGGCGGGCGCGTGACCAGGGAGGACGTGGAGGCGTATGCGCGGCGGGCGCAGGCGCCCGCACCCCCCGCTCCGGGCGCGCCGCCTCGGGCTTCCGTCACGCCGCCGCCTTCCCCTGCCCCGGCCGCCGCTCCACCTGCCGCCGCTCCAGCGCCCCCCGGCCGGGCGGAGACGCGCCAGCGCCTCTCCCGCCGCCGGCTCACCATCGCCCGCCGGCTGGTGGAGGCGCAGCGCACGGCGGCGATGCTGACCACCTTCAATGAGATCGACCTGAGCGCGGTGGTGGCGCTGCGCCAGCGCTGGCGCGAGCCCTTCCTTGAGCGCCACGGGGTGCGCCTGGGCTTGATGTCCTTCTTCGTCAAGGCAGCCATTGGGGCGCTGAAGGCGTTCCCTCAGGTGAACGGCGAGCTGCAGGGCGAGGAGCTGGTGCTGAAGCACTACTACGACATCGGCATCGCCATCGGCGACCCGGAGGGGCTGGTGGTGCCGGTGCTGCGCGACGCGGACCGCATGAGCTTCGCCCAGGTCGAGCAGGCCATCGAGCGCTTCGTGCAGCAGGCGCGCGACCTCGCTCTGACCCTGGAGGACCTGCGCGGCGGCACCTTCACCCTCACCAACGGCGGCGTCTACGGCTCCCTGCTCTCCACCCCCATCCTGAACCCGCCCCAGGTAGGCATCCTGGGCATGCATAAGATAGAGGACCGCCCGATCGCTGTGAACGGGCAGGTACTCATCCGGCCGATGATGTACGTGGCCCTGAGCTACGACCACCGCGTGGTGGACGGGCGCGAGGCGGTCCAATTCCTGGTGCGGGTGAAGGAGCTGATCGAGAACCCGGAGAGTCTGCTGCTGGAAGGGTAGATGGTGAGTAGTCAGCCATCAACACTCAGCCATCAGCTTGCTGATGGCTGAGTGTTGATGGCTGACTACTCACCAGGCCCTGGACTCGGAACCCGGACGCCAGGACGTGATAGAATCTGGTTCCTACGTGAAGTCGTCGTGAGCGGCCAGTGGTCAGTGGTCAGTGGTCAGTGGTCAGTTACCTGAACACTTCCTCCAGCACCCGTCCTTCGACTGCGCCGAGGTCCAGCCCCAGAATGCGCGCAATGGTGGGGGC
>JACQUR010000249.1 GCA_016210245.1 Chloroflexota bacterium | reverse complement strand
TCCGGCATCTACTACGTGGCCGTGCTGACCCAGTACCGCCCCCACTCGCTGAACGACCACGTTGGCATCGGGAAGCCGTGGGACCTGGACCGCATGAAGGGGGGCATACGCCTGCTCCAGCCCTTCGTCGGACGGCGAGACTCGGACTGGTATCGCGGCACCGCCGACGCGGTGTACCAGAACCTGCCCTTCCTGGCCGACTGGCGGTGGGACCTGTGTCTGGTGCTGTCCGGGGACCATATCTACAAGATGGACTACACCCCGATGATCGCCTTCCACCAGGACCGGCGGGCCGAGGCCACGGTAGCGGTGATGGAGGTGCCGATCGAGGAGGCCCACCGCTTCGGCACGCTGGTCAGCAACGCCGAGGGGCAGGTGATCCGCTTCGAGGAGAAGCCGCCCAGGCCCAGCTCCAACTTGATCTCCATGGGCGTCTACGTCTTCCAGCGGGAGGCGCTGGAGCGGCGGTTGGCTGAGGACGCGCAGCGCAAGGACTCCGCCCACGATTTCGGGCGCTCGATCATCCCGCGCATGGTGGAGCATGACCGCGTCTTCGCCTACCCCTTCACCGGCTACTGGCGCGACGTGGGTACCGTCCACTCCTACTGGGAGGCCAACATGGGCCTGCTCAAGGAGCCGCCGGACATCGACCTGTACGATTCGAACTGGGTCATCCATACCCGCAGTGAGGAGCGGCCGCCGGCCCTCGTGACCGAGCGCGCGAGCATCCGGCGCAGCCTGGTCTCCCACGGGTGCATCGTCAACGGCACGGTCGAACGCTCGGTCCTGTCGCCGGGCGTGTTTGTGGCCGAGGGCGCAGTGGTGCGCGACTCCATCGTCATGATGGACGCGATCATCGGCTCGGGCAGCGTGGTGGACCGAGCGATCCTGGACAAGCAGGTGGTGGTGGGCACGGGCTGTGTCATCGGCGATGGCCGGGAGACGCCGCCCAACCGCACCGAGCCGCGTAACCTGACTAGCGGCATCACCATTGTGGGCAAGCAAGCGCGCATCCCGTCCGGGGTGCGGCTCGGGCGCAACGTGAAGGTCGGCTCCGAGGTGCTGGAGAAGGACTTCGCCTCCGCGCTGGCCGACGGCCGAGTCATCCCCTCTGGAGAGACGATCGAGGTGAGGAGTTGATGGACGAGCGTGACGACCTGCCGCATGGTGTCTGCCCCAGGTGTGGCGACGTGCTGTACGACCTCGACCTGCGCCGGGGCGGGGAGGTGCGCTGCTACTGCGGCGCCAGGCTCATCATCGTCCAGCCCCGCGAGCTGGAGGAGCGCCCCTCGCGCCTGCCAGACTGAGCGGAGCCGGAACCTCTCCCCCGGGCGCCGGACCTAACCCCCCGGCCCCCTTCCCTGGTAGGGAAGGGGGCCGGGGGGTTAGGTCCGGCCCGCGGCTTGCATACCCACCTCCTGGAAGCGCTCGCTGCCCGCTCGAGAGCGGGCAGAGGTGGGAGCGCCAGCAGTGGAGGCGGAGATGGCGAGTGCGAGCCGCCTGGGCAGCGCGGCCGCAACCTTTCCAAGCCTCGCCGCCGCTGAGGCGGCCAGCCGGGCCTTGCGGCGCGAGGGATTCGGCGACGAGCAGCTTGCCGCGGTGTGCGCGCAGCCGACCCGCCTCGGCCCTGCCCGGGGCCCGGGTGACCTGGGCAGCCAACTCGAACCCATCCCCATCCTCTTCGACGATCGGCCTCCTGCGCTGCAACCCTCGCAGCGCTGGTCCGGCCTCTGGATTGGTATGAGCGGAGTGCTGGGGCTGGTCGCCATGCTCGCCAACCTTGGCCTGAGCGGGCTGCCCAACCTGACGCCCGGAGCGCTGATCGGAGGCCTGGTCGGCGGAGCGCTGGGCGTGCTCGGCCTGGTGAGCCGGCGGCGTCTGGAATACTACCTGGGCCAGCGCGTGCGGCGGCACCTCGCAGGCGGTGGAGTGGTGGTGACCGTGCTGGCCGATGTGGCTCGCCTGGAGGCGGCACGGGCGGTGCTGGAGCAGGCTGGTGGCCGGGAGGTTCGAATCCTCGGCCCCTAGAGGTCTGAGGTTGGAGGTTTGAGGTTGGAGGGCTCCAACCTTCCACCTCCAACCTCCAACCTCCAACCTTCTCTCAGTCGACGATGTGCTCGTGAGTCCAGGTCTGGGCACCTCCCAGCAGCCCGCCCACGATCGCCGCGACCAGGCTGAGCACCAGGGCGATCAACGTGCCCCAGACGCTGGCCTGTACTGTCGCCGGGTTGACGCCCGGCCCACCTGGCGTGCCGGGGATGGCGCCGGTGAGCCCCAGGTTGGCCAGGGTGCCGAGCAGGCCGGCCACGCCGAAGGCGGACAGAACCAGGGCCACCAGCAGGGTCACCGCCCAGACCAGACCTCCGTGGAGAGCGCCCACGGAGCCACCCTTGAGACTGGACGTCACTCCGGCCATCCAGCCGCCGACGAAGGAGGCCACGATGAGAATGATCGCGGCCCAGATGCCAGCGGCCACGCCGTCCGGGGCTCCGAGCCCCAGGCCAATACCGAACAGGCTCAGAAGGATGAGCGTGCCCAGTAGTGAGATGAAGCCAGCCCAGATCGCGCCCCAGCGTACCAGGTCGCCGACGGCGTGCAGGCCGAGCGTTGGCACGGCCGCATCTGGCCCTGTCGGCCGCATTGGCTCGCGCATGTTGCCACCTCTCTCTCTCTGAGAGTCCTCGAATCGTCTCGGGAGTGCTCGCGCAGAGCGCCTCCCAGCCCTGTCCCGGCAAAGCGCGTGCCCCGCGGGCGGTCGACAGAAAGCAGAAGGCAGAAGGCTTGCCGCCTTCTGCCTTCTGCTTTCTGCTTTCCGCCGCCAGCCTGCACTCACTGCCTTCTGCCCTCCGGCCGGCCCGGCCTGGCGCGCTCTTTGCTGAGGGAGGGGTAGCTTACTCTGACAAAGGAGGAGCGAGAGTTGAGGCTCATACTGATCATCCTGTTGGTCCTCTTGCTGGTGAGCGCGCTGCCCACCTGGCCCTACAGCAGGAACTGGGGCTACTACCCGGGCGGACTGATCACCTTGCTGCTCGTGATCCTGCTCGTGGCTGCGCTCCTGGGCGCCATCTGACGACTGAAGCGCTGGTGGCTGGGAGAGAGCAACGGTGGATTTCATCACGATCGGCCTGATCCTGGGCCTGGTAGCGACGCTGGCGCTGGTCTGGTCCGTGCTCTACGCGGCCGGCCGCACGGAGGCGCGGCCGGCCGGCGTCGATCGGCAAGCCCTCGACCGCGCGGAGCACCTGGTCCAGACGGTGCTCTCCGACCAGGAGCACCAGCAACTCCAGGAGCAGGGCTACCTGGAGCTTCCGAGCCGCCTCCACCAGGGACGCCGCTACCGCATTCCGGCCCGTCCGGGCCTGGTGGAGCAGCTCGATCCAGGCGGGCGGCGCCGCCTGCTGTGCCTGGTGCCCCTGGTCACCCTGCCCGAGCCCGAGTTGGTGCTTGTCCACAAGCTGTGGATCGAGGCTGACGAGGAGCAGTACCTCCGCCTCGCCAATCGCATCCCGCTCTGGCCCGACACGCCCACCTGGCGAGGCCTGTGCTGAGTGCTGAGTGCTGAGTCCTGAGTCCTGAGTAGAGGAACCTCACTCAGGACTCAGCACTCAGGACTCAGGACTCAGCACTCAGCACTGCTCTGGTTGGTCGCCTCGGCCAGGGGCGCGAGTACCCTCCTGGGAAGGGAGGGCGCCCCGGCATGGCGACGCGGCTGCAGCGCACCTATCGGCGCGTGCTGGAGGACATTGGCACGTTCAGCCATGCCGTGTGCGGCACTCCGCTACGGCCCTACCAGCTCGAGCCGGCTCGGGCTATCGTCGACTCGGTGCTCCATCGGCGGGGCCTGACCTTCAGCGTGATGATGAGCCGCCAGGCCGGCAAGAATGAGCTGAGCGCGCAGCTTGAGGCCTACCTGCTCAACCTGTTCCAGCGGCGCGGCGGCAACCTCATCAAGTGCGCCCCCACGTTCAACCCGCAGATCCTCCACTCCCGCCAACGCCTGGAGGCGCGCCTGGAGAACCCCTTGAACCAGGGGCGCTGGAGCACCGCCTTCGGCCGCTCCATCCGCCTGGGCCGCGCCGCGGCCCTCTTCTTCTCGGCCGACGAGTCGGCCCACGTGGTGGGCGCCACCGCCCACCATCTGCTGGAGGTCGACGAGGCCCAGGACGTGGATTCCGAGAAGTACCTGAAGGAATTCCGGCCGATGGGCGCTACCACCAACTGCACTACCGTCCTGTATGGCACGCCGTGGGATAGCAGCAGCCTGCTGGAGCAGGTGCGTGCGGAGAACCTGGCCCTGGAGGCTCGAGACGGCCTCCGTCGCCACTTCGAGTATCCCTGGACGGTCGTGGCGGAGCACAACCCGCTGTATCGCCGCTACGTGGAGCAGGAGATCGAGCGGCTGGGGGCGGAGCACCTCATCATCCAGACTCAGTACCTGCTCCAGTCGGCCGAAACCCTCGGGAAGCTCCTGGGCGACACGCAGCTTGCGCTGCTGGCTGGCGTGTACCCGCTGCTGGCCGGGCCGCGGCCCGGCCAGCGCTACGTGGCTGGGGTGGACGTGGCCGGCGCCGCCGAGGCCGCTCCCTCGCCGGAGCATGCCGCCGAGGCCGGGCGCGACAGCACTGTGGTCGCCGTGGCCGAGCTGCATTGGGCGCCCGTGGCCGACCTGGTCGACGAGCCCCGCCTGCAGGTGGTGGCCCTGTACCAGTTCACCGGCCTGGACCAGCGCGACCAGTACCAGCGTCTGGTGGCCCTGTTGCGCGAGCACTGGCACGCCGCCAGCGTGGTGGTCGACGCTACCGGCGTGGGCGCCGGGCTGGCGAGCTTCCTCCAGGCTGCCCTGGGCAAGCCGGTGCTGGAGCCCTACACGTTCACAGTCCAGAGCAAGAGCAAGCTGGGCTACGGCCTGCTGGCCGCGGCCAACGGCGGCCGCCTGACGCTGCCCGCCGAGCGCGCCTCCCCCGAAGTGGCCGAGTGCTGGCGCCAACTCCGCCTGGCCCGCCGTGCCCTGTCTGCCAATCAGACCCTCGCCTTCTACGTCCCCCCCTCCGAGGGCCACGACGACTTCGTGATGGCGCTGGCGCTCCTGGTAGAGGCTGCGCGGCTGGCGCCTGTGCGGCGGGCAACGGGGCGGCGGGCCGGCGACTGCACCCGGGAGGGGCTTGAAATCGGAGGGGCCACAGCGACGAGTCGCTGTTGCCCCACCCCATTCAAACCCCACCCCGCAGACTGATAACC
>JACQUR010000248.1 GCA_016210245.1 Chloroflexota bacterium | reverse complement strand
AGTTTGCAGTGTTAATTCTGCACTCTGAAATATAAAATCTCAAATATCAAATCACTCTGCACTCCTGGGGTATACTCTGATCCCGTGCCCCTGTCTGCCCAGTCGCCTTTGAAAGCAGCCTCCGACAGCCTCCAACCAGCGCGCCTGGCGCGCGGCGCGGTGCTCGCGCTGGTGCTGGCGGTGGTGGTCTTCACCGCGCTGCTCGCCTATGGCGACGCCGAGCGTGTGGTGGCGCAGCTCGAGCGCATCGGACTGTGGGTGCTCGGGCCGGTCGTGCTCCTCACCCTGTGCAACTACGCTCTTCGCTGGGTCAAGTGGCACTTCCTGCTGGCCTGCATCGGCGTCACCGGACTTGGTTACCGCGACAGCATCTTGCTGTTCTGCGCCGGCATGGCCATGGTGCTCTCGCCCGGCAAGGTCGGTGAGCTGCTGAAGTCCTACTACCTGCGCGAGCTGGCGGGGACCCCGGTCACCCGCTCCGCGCCCGTCATCTTCGTCGAGCGGCTGAGCGACGGATTCGCGATGCTCATCCTGGCCTCGGGCGGCTTCGCCGTCCACGCCAGCCTGGGCCTGGGCCTGGTCCCCGTGGCCGCCGGCCTGGCGGCGCTGTTGCTCGCCACCACCTGGGGTCGGCCCGCCCGCGCCGTCTTGCGCCTGGGCCAGCGTTGGCCCAGGCTGCGCGGCCCGAGCGCGCGAGCGCTGGCGCTCTACGAGAGTGTCCAGGAGCTGGTGCGGCCACGGGTGCTGCTGCCCTGCGTTGCCCTGGGCGTCATCTCCTGGAGCGGCGAGGCGCTCGCCTTTTTCGTGATCCTGGCCCAGGTGGGCCTGCCGCCCACGCCCGGCCTGGCCCTGGACGCCGCCTTCACCCTGGCCAGCGCCGTGCTGGTTGGCTCAGCCTCGATGCTGCCGGGTGGCCTGGGCGCCTCCGAGGCCAGCATCGCCGGACTGCTCCAGGTCCTGCGCGCGCTGCCCGCGGACCAGGCGGTAGCTGCCACGCTGCTCATTCGGGTAGGCACCCTCTGGCTGGGTGTCCTGGTCGGCCTGGTCAGCCTCCCCCTCCTGCTCCTGGCCGTGCGCCGTCGGCGCGGGGGGTAGGACGGATTCTGTGACGGTCCTGTGACGCTAGCCTCCTTGTTGCCAACCAGCCCAGGCCCTAGAATCGACACCGCTCGAACGTTCTCACAAGGAGGTGACGCCAGCTATGGATTCGCCGGCTCTGTCCCTTCTGGTCATCTCGGTGGCAACCCTGCTCTCCTTCGTCGCGCTCGGCGCTTCGATGCTCTCCCAGACCCGGCCCGGCCCGCGCCGCCGCCGGCCGCACTTCGGCTAGCCTCTGCCCCCTGCCGTAGGGGCAGACGGCCCTGTCTGCCCGCCGCCCCGAGGGCGGCAAAGGGTCGCGGGGGTCGGGGGCCACAGCAGGAGGCCCTGGCTCGTGAGACCTTTGCCGCGCTCCGCGCGGCGGGGCGACAGAGCCGTCGCCCCCTACGGACCGGGGCGGACGGGCTGTCTGCAGCCCGAGCCGCGCCAGAGCCGCGCGCGGCACCCGGGTGTCGCCCCCTACGGACCGGGGCGGACGGGCTGTCTACCCTTACGCCGCCGCCCAAGAAACTGCCCACTCCTATGGGGCCTGCCCCGACGGACGCGGCACGAGGCCCGCGGCGCGGGTACTCATCGCAGTGCGCAGGGTGAAAGGCGCTGCAGTCTTAGCCCCGCCCGGCCAGCTTGGCCGCCTGCGCCCGGCAGGCCTGGAGCAGTAAGCCTGCCGAGAACTCCCCGATGGGGTGGTCGGCAGGCAGTTGGGCCAGCCAGCCGGCGAGGCTCGCGAACTCCCGCCTGGCCCGGGCCGCGCGCCCCAGCGCGCGCAGCACGCTGGCGAACTGGAAGCGCACCAGCGGCGCTTCCTCCGGCGCCAGGTACAGCGCTCGCTCGAAGGCCTCGGCCGCCTCCCGATACTCGCCCCGGCCGGCGAGCAGCGTGCCCAGCAGGGCGTGCGCGGCCGCAGTGAGCGGCGCCAGGGCTGCCGCCTTCCGGGCGTGCTCCAGCGCTGCCTCGTCGTGGCCCAGGTCTGCGTGGGCGCGGGCCGCCAGCAACTGGATCTCGCTCTTTTCGAGCGCTAGCGCGTCCCGCAGGGCTTCCAGCGCTTGCGCCGCCCGCCCTTGCTCCAGGAGCTCGCGGGCGGAGGGGAGTGCTGAGTCCTGAGTGCTGAGTCCTGAGTGGATAGGGGTGGGAGCGGGCGTGCCCGAGAGGTGCGGAGGTGCTGGTTCCCCTGCCCGCTGGACGGGGGGACGCGGGGACGCAGAGACGCGGGGACTGCTGGGACGCGAAGACACGGGGACGCGAGGAGAGTCTCCAGCGCCGCCCTCTCCGCGTCTCCGCGTCCCCGCGTCCCCCCGTCCAAATACTGCGCCCTTGCGGGCGGATGGCGCGGGTGGCGCGTCGGGGAGCGCGAGCGGGGCCGCGCGCGCCGGTCCTTTTCGCCAGGCGAGGGTGCCGTGTAGCCAGGCGGGCTCGAAGCCGGCCAGGCTATCGGGCAGGCGCTCGGAGTAGCCGAGGAAGAGATACCCGCCCGGGACGAGCGCGGCGGCCAGGTTGGCGAGTGCTCGCTCCAGCGCGTCGGGGGAGAAGTAGATCAGCACGTTCTCGCACAAAATGACGTGTCGCTCGGCGAGCAGCGCGGCTCGCGGCAGCGGGTCGAGCAGGTTCATCTGCTCGAAGCGCACATGCTGGGCGAGGGTGGCGGCGACCCGCTGCCCCGCCTCGCAGGGCTCCAGGTACGCTGCTGCCAACTCCCGGGGCACTCGGGCAACGGCACGCTGGCCATAGCAGGCGCGCCGGGCTCTGGCCAGCGACGGAGCGCTGAGGTCGGTGCCCAGCACCTCCCACGTCCGGTCGCCGCGCGACTGCGCGGCGCACACCATAGCGAGAGAATACGCCTCTTCGCCCGTGGCGCAGCCCGCGCTCCACAGACGCAGCGGCGCGCCGGGTGGGAGCGCTGCCTGGAGCTCCGGCAGGACGTGCCGCCGCAGCGCCTCGAAGTGGGCCGAGGTGCGGAAGAAGCTCGTCTCCCCCACCACCAGCAACTCGAGCGCCCGCTCGGCCTCGTCCGGCTCGCGCTCGGCCAGGGCCAGGTAGTCCGCGACCCGGGCGAGCTTCAGGCGACGTACGCGCTCGGCCACGACGCTCTGCAGGCGGCCCAGGGCAGCGGCGTCGGCCCGCAGCCCGTAGCGCCGCTCGAACCGCTCGGCCAGCGCCCGCAGGCCAGGCGAGGCGGAGGTAAGCGTGGCGTCCTCGGCTCCAGGCGCATCCATCTCATCCCACCAGGCGTCCCAGCAACTCGAGCAGGTTGTCCTGGTCGAAGGCGCTCTTCAGGACATAGGCCTGGGCGCCCGCCTCCAGCCCGCGCCGCCGGTCGTCCTGGCTCTCGCGCGTGGTCACGATGATGACCGGCAGATCGCGCAGCCGCGCGTCGCGGCGGAGCGTGCAGGTGAGCTCGAACCCATCCAGGCGCGGCATCTCGAGGTCGGTGACCAGCCCGTCGTAGGCGGCCTGGCCCAGCTTCTCCAGCGCGTCGAGCCCGTCCACGGCGGTGTCCACCTCGTACCCCGCTCCGACGAGGATAGCACGCTCCAGTTCCCGGGTGGTGGCGGCGTCGTCGACGACCAGGATACGCCTGGCCCTGGGCTCCGCCGGCCGCGGGCTGGCGGGACCAGGTCTGGCCGCCTCGCCCAGGGTCACCGTGTGGATCAGGTGGCTGGCGTTCAGCAGCAGCGCGATGCGGCCATCAGGCAGGATCGCGCCGGCGGAGACCAGCCGCGCGCCGCGCAGGATCGGCCCGAGCGACCTGGCGATGACGCTCTCCTCGCCCAGCAGGCGATCCACCATGAACGCAATCCGCTGGGGGCCGCCGCGGGCGATGACCATCGGCTGCTGGCCGGCTGCTGGTCGCCCCGCGCTATCCAGCCCCAGGGCTTCGGCCAGCGCGACCAGTGGCACCATGCGTCCGCCCACCTGCACCGCCGCCCGCCCCTGCAGCCACGAAACCTGCTCCTGGTCCACGGTGGCCACCACCTCCACCGTGGCAATCGGCAAGGCCAGCACCTGGTCGGCCACCACCACCAGCAGGGCCCGGGTGTAGGCAAGCGTGAGGGGCAGGCTGATGGTGCAGGTGGTGCCCTCACCGGGGCGGGAGTGGAGCGTCACCTGGCCCCCCAGCTCGGCGACGGCCGCCCGGGCCGCGTCCAGGCCCACCCCGCGCCCCGATGTTTCGGTGATCTGCTCGCTGGTCGAGAAGCCGGGCACGAACAGCAGGGCCAGCAACTCGCCGTCTGGCGCGCCCGCGGCCTGTGTCGCGCTCACCAGGCCGCGCGCCGCGGCTACCTGCCGCACCCGCCCGAGGTCGATGCCCCGCCCATCGTCGGCCACCGCGACCTCCACGCGATCACCCTGCTGTCGGGCAGAGAGGCGCAGCGTCGCCAGCCTCGGCTTGGCGGAGCGCTCTCGCGCCTCAGGTGGCTCGACGCCATGGTCAATGGCGTTGCGCACCAGGTGCAGGAGCGGCTCCTGGAGGCCCTCCAGGATGAGCTTGTCGACCTCAGTCTCACCCCCCTCCACAACCAGCCGCGCCTCCTTGCCTCGCTGCAAGCTCAGGTCGCGCACGGTGCGGTGGAAGAGCCCGAACACGTTGCTCAGCGGGAGCATGCGGACGCGCGTGATCTCGGCGTGCAGGTCGGCGATCGTCTCTGCGCGCCAGGAGGCCTCGGCGCGCTGGCCCCGCGCTATCGACTCCAGGCGCGCCGACGCCTGCTCGGCCAGCAGTTGCGCGCTGCCCACCTCGCCTCGGGCCAGCAGCGCCCTCACCTCCGCTATCTGGGCTCCCACCTCCCGAAGCGCCCCAACGTGGTGCTGGCCGTCCCCGCGGCGCACCGTCAGTTCGCCTGCCAGGTCCAGGATGGCATCGACCTTCGCCACCGGGACACGCAGGAAGTCGCGCTGGCGGGCGCTGGCCCCGGTGGTCGGCCGCAGCGCCGCCGCGGACGCGGCCGCCTGCCCGGGCGCTTGCTGCGGGGAGGCGCCGGCAGAGCTGGGCGCCGACTCGCTGGCGGGGACCCCGGCAGGAGCAGCGGGCGGCGTCCCTGGAACGGGCGCGGCCGCCGGACGCTCCAGCGCTGAGGCGAGGCGGGCGAGCACCTTGCCGTGCTCGGCTGGCAGCTCGGGTACCTCCCCGCCAGCGCCCTCGACCAGGCGCTTGAGCAGATCGAGCCCCGAGAGGAGCAGCGAGATGTGCTCGGCCGAGGGCGCCAGCGCGCCCGCGCGGAACGCCGAGAGCACGTCCTCCATGCGATGGGCCAGAGTGGCGATCTCGCCCAGGCCCATCATACGCGCCGAGCCCTTGATCGTGTGCGCGGAGCGGAACAGGTCGTCGAGCGGCTGGCGGTCGGACGCGTCCGCCTCCAGGGCCAGTAACCCCTCGGTCATGCGTCGCAGGTGCTCGGCCACCTCCTCTTTGAAGAGGTCCAGGTAGGCAGCAAAATCGAAGTCGTTCATCGTGTCGACACGGTTGGAGGTTGGAGGTTGGAGGTTGGATGAGGGTATCTCGCACCGAATGCTTCATCCAACCTTCAACCCTTCAACCTTCACCCCGGGTGAGTTTGCTCACTGCCTCCTGCAGGTGCTCGGCGAGCGAGGAGAACTCGCCCGCGCTCTCGGACAACTGCTGTGCGGCGACAGCCGACTGGCGTGCAACGTCGGCAATGTCACGCATCGTCACCACCGCCTGCTCGGACGCGTGCTGCTGCTCGTGGGTGGCCAGGGTAATGGTCTGGGCGCGCTGCACGATCTCGTCGAGGGCGCTGCGCGCTCGCTGGGCCAGCTCCAGCCCGCGCTCCACCTCTTTGGTCGCCTGCTCGGTGGCGAGGGCCGAGGCATTGGTGGCGCTCTGCGTCTGGGCGATGACGTTCTTGACCTGGGCCGTCGCCTCCTTGGTTTCGTTCGCCAGCTCCTTGACCTGCTGGGCCACCACAGCGAAGCGCCGCCCGTACTCGCCGGCCGCGGCCGACTCGATCGCTGCGTTCAGCGCCAGGAGGTGAGTCTTGTTGGCGATGTCGCTGATGATGTCGTTGATCTCGCCGATGCGCTGGCTGCGCTCGCCCAGCAAGAGGATGCGCTGGGTGGTCGCCTCCACCCGCACCTTGATGGCTTCCATCCCCTGGCGCGTGTCGCCGACCGCTTTGCGGCCCTCCTCGGCCACGGCGAGCGTCTCCTGCGTGCTCTCCGCGATCTGGCCCGCGGTGCGGGAGAGCTCTTCGATGGTAGCGGAGATCTCCGCCACCGCGGCGGCCTGCTGCGCGGACCCTCGGGCCTGCCCCTGCGAGGTGGCCGTCAGTTCCGCACTGGCGCTGGAGAGGCGCACGGCCGTCTCGGCCATCTGGGCAGCCAGGCGGCGCACCGACCGGGCCGCCTCCGCCAGGGACCCGTTCGACTGCTTGAGCTCCTCAGTCATGCGCTCGACCTCTGCCGTACGCTGGCGGATACGCTGCAGTGACGAGAGCAGGTTATTGCCATACAGCGAGGAGATAGCTGCGATCAGGAACATGAGCAGCACTGGCGGTACCAGGGCGGCGACCTGGCCCGGCTGGGCGAAGAACTGCCCCTGCGTGCGCACCATGGCCGCGATGAACCCGAGCAGCGTGCCCGCCGCGGCCACGGCGAAGGCCGCGGCGGGGAACAGGAGCCCGCCGGCGGCCAGGACAGGCAGGCTGAAGAAGTACGCCGCGATCAGGTAGCGGCCATCCTGCCAGGAATCGGTGAGCTCGGTCGGCACGAGCATCGCCACGAACAGCCCGAGCGAGACGCCGCCGAGGAAGAGCCCGGTGCCCAGCAGGTAGTAGCCGCGCAGGTTCGCCACGCTGCTGGCCACGCAGGAAAGCACGAGCCAGAACAGCACGAGCAGGACAGCGGGCTTGAATCCGTCCACGAAGGAGATGGGCAGCAGGCCAACCAGGGCCAGGATGGCCGCGATGGTGGTCGCGGCCAGAATGGCCGCCCGACCCGATTCGACGGCCTCACCGGCCACGCCCGCGGCCTCCCGAGCTCTCTCGGCCGAAACCAGCATCATCGCCCTCCCAGACCAAGTCGACAGTCGACAGTCGACAGTCCACAGTTCACAGTCCGCTAGCGCCCTGTCGACCGTGGACTGTCGACTGTCGACTCAGCAGAGACCTCCAACCTCATTTCGCCAGGGTCGAGCACGAGCACGACCCGGCCCTCTAACACGACCGCTGCCCGGATGCCGCGCTCCGCCGCCGGCCCCCGCGCGAGGGGTGGCAGAGGCAGCAGCGCCTCCTCCGGCACGGCGAGCATGTCCTGGGCCTGATCGATGGACCAGCAAGCGATTCCGCGTGGCACCCGTGTCACCAGCTCGTAGCCGGGCCCGGCGCTCTGGCGAGCCAGCCCCAGCGCCTCGGCCAGGTCAAGGACAGGGCGAGTAGCCTGCGACCTGGGATCGAACACCCGCACCTCGACCACCTGGCTGGAGCGCACTGCCAGTCGCTCCCCTGCCACCTCGACTAACAGCAACTGGCACTCAGCCATGCTGGGCGGCTTCCAGCACCCGCTCCAGCCGCAGCAATCCGACCAGGCCCAGGCTGCAGCGCACCTGGCCGTCAAGGAATTCCGCCCGCTCGCCGGGCAGGGTGCTGAGGCGAGGCTCGATGGCCCCTGGCTCCACAGCCAGGATCTCGTCCGCGTGGTCCACCAGCAGCCCGGCCTCCAGGTCGGCAGTGCGCACCACGACGACGTGGCCCTGGCCGGGTGGCCGCACTGGTAGGCCGAGCACCGCGGCCAGGTCGACCACTGCCAGCAGTCTGCCCCGCAGATTCATCACCCCGCGCACCAGCGCCGTGGCGCCCGGCACGCGGGTGATAGGGCCCTCGGGCTGCACGCCGGCTACCCGATCAAGGGGCAGCGCGTACCGTTCCGAGCCGGCCGAGAACGCCAGATAGCGCAACTCGGCACTGGACACTGCAGGCTGGGAGTGCGATTCCAATGCCATCCCACACTGGCCTACGAGCCGTGATACGCGATTATTGCCTCTTTGCGCCACTCTGGCAAGCCCCCACCAGGTCCAGCGCCGAAAGTCCAGGACCCACGGTCCGCTGGGCCTCCTTGCACCAGGCAGGAATGTGGTAGAGTAGCGTCCACTCGAGCCCTCCGCACAGGTGGCAGCCAGGTGGAAGACGGCAACCGGAGAGGCGCCGTGTTGGTACGGTTCTGGGGAACGCGCGGATCTATCCCTGTCCCCAGCCGCGCCACTGTGGGCTATGGGGGCAACACCGCCTGCGTCCAGGTGGAGACCGCCGGCGGGGCGCAGATCATCCTCGATTGCGGCACCGGCGCCCGGGAACTGGGCCTGCACCTCTGCACCCATCTCCCCTCCCCGGCCCAGGTCAGCCTGCTGCTGAGCCACACCCACTGGGACCACATCCAGGGGATCCCTTTCTTCGCGCCCGTGTACCAGGAGGGCAGCTCGGTCACCTTCTACGGCGCGAGGGGCATGAACAGACAGCTTGGCGAGTTGCTGGCGGCGCAGATGGACTCGAGCTACTTTCCCGTTCGCCTGGACCAACTCCGAGCCGAGATCGGCCACCGCGAGGTCGGTGAGGCGGCCTTCCAGATCGGGGACGCGCTGATCCAGCCCCGCTACTTGAATCACACGACGCTCTGCCTGGGCTATCGGATCACCGTTGGCGGGGCCAGCGTCGTCTACGCCACCGACCACGAGCCGTATACGCACCTGGCGCTGCGCCCGGGCGGAGAGGTGCTCCACGCGGGCGACCTCGGCCTGATCGCCTTCGCCCGCGACGCTGACCTGCTCATCCACGATGCTCAGTACTCCGACGACGAATACCCGGGCAAGATCGGCTGGGGGCACAGCACGGCCCGCTACGCCGCCAGCATCGCCGCCGCGGCGCATGTCAAGCGGCTGGCCCTCTTCCATCACGACCCCGCCCACAGCGACGAGTTCCTCGATCGCCACGTGGAGCGGACCAGGGAGTTGCTGGCCGACCTCCAGGCGCCACCCGAGGTCTTCGCCGCGGCCGAGGGCGAGGAACTGCGCCTGGCCGGCGCCGGCCAGGCTGGCTTCAGGGGCGAGCGCGTCCAGGTTGCGGCCCAGCCAGCCGCACGTCGCCCGAGGGTGCTGATTGCCGACGACAACCGCCTGATTGTCCGCATGATCCAGGACGCGCTGGCGGAGGATGGCTACGAGCTGCTGGTGGCCAACGACGGCGAACAGGCTGTCAGCCGGGCGCTGGCCGAGCGTCCGGACCTGATGATCCTGGACGTGGAGATGCCGCGGGCCACCGGCTTCGAGGTCTGCGCTCGACTGCGCCGGGAGCCAGACGCCAGCCAACTACCGGTGATCATGCTCACCTCCCTGGATCAGCCGCAGGACATGGCCCGGGGGTTCGAAGCCGGAGTGTCGGACTACATCACCAAGCCTTTCACCCGCACCATCCTGCGCGCGCGGGTCCGGAGTTGGCTGGTGCGCAGTGGAGTGGTGTGATTGCTGCCGCGCTCGCCGACCCGGCTCCGTGGGGGGATCCTGCCCGGCCTTGCCTTTCTCCTGCTGGTCTCGGCCCTGGTCACCACACCTGCCGCGGCGGCCGAGCAGCGCTTCCGTCGGGCCGGTAGCCCCTTTGCGCTCGACCTGGTGCGCTGGGAGCTTACCCACCTGGTCTCGCGGGCGGACCGCCTCGTCCAGGCGTTCTGGCCAGGCCAGGTTCGCCTGCGCCAGGACGACCTGCAGCTCGCCAGCACGTACTTCACCGGAGTGGAGGCCGAGGCCCGGGGCACCCTGCGTCGGTCGCTCGAGGCGGTGCTGGAGCGTGGCCTGGCCGCCGTGCTCCAGCACCAGCACCTAGCCGCTCTGGTGCCGCTCCAGCCTCCCACGCTGGTCTTTCCCCCTGTCAGCCTGGCCATCAGCCAGCCACCCAAACTGCTGGTCATCTCGCCTCGCGCGCGCATCGAGGTGGCGCGCTCGCTCCTCCTGGAGCCCTCCCTGGAGTGGCCGCAGGCCGAGCAGATCGAAGAACAGGTGGACGACGCGGACCGGGTTTCGCTGATCGTGCCGGTGGGCGGGCTCTCCACTTACCCGGCCATGGTCCTCGACTCGAGCGACGCCGCCTCGCTGCTGGCGGCGGCCGCCCATGAGTGGGTCCACGCCTACCTGTTCTTCACGCCATTGGGCCAGCGCTACTGGAGCGACTACCAGGCGCGCACGATCAACGAGATGGTGGCCGAGCTGGTCGGGCGGGACCTGGGAGAGCAACTGGCGCGGGAGCTGGGCCTGCCCGGCCCGCGGCGCGAGCCACCACCCCCAGGCCGGCAGACGGGCTTCTCCCTCCAGGCCCAGATGCGCGCCACCAGGGTCGAACTGGAGCGGCTGCTGGCCGGCGGGCAGCTCGCGGCGGCGGAGGCGTATCTGCACCAGCGGCGCGAGTTCTTCGCCGCGCACGGCTACCCCATCCGCAAGTTGAACCAGGCCTACTTCGCCTTCCACGGCAGCTACGCCGAGGGCGGAGCCGCCGGGGCCAATCCCATCGCCACGCACCTCCAGCGCCTGCGCCAACGCAGCGAGTCACTGGGCCAGTTCCTCCAGCGGGTGAGCCAGGTGACCACGCTCGACGAACTGACAGCGGCGGCGGAACAATAGGCAGAATGCAGAAGGCAGAAGGCAGAAGGCAGAAGGCAGAAGGCGGCTGATGGCTGAGCGCTGACGACTCCCCATCATTCCAACATTCGTCATTCAGCATTCAGCATTCAGCATTCGGCATTCAGTGACGGGAGATGAAGACGTGTTGCGGGCAGATGCCTACCAGCTTATGGCCGACATGGTCAAGAACCGGAACTTGCGGAAGCACGCTCTGGCGGTGGAAGCGATCATGGGTGCGCTCTGCCGCGAGCTGCGCCAGCGCCACCCCGAGGCGCCCGAGTCGGAGTTCGACGCGGAGGAATGGCGCATCGTAGGGCTGCTGCACGACGCCGACTACGAATTGGTGGAGAAGGACCCGGACCGCCACACGCTGGTGACGGAGGAGCGGCTCCAGGCTGTGGGGGCGCCACAGCGGATCATCGACGGAGTCAAGGCGCACCACGAGGGGATCAAGCCGAGCCGGGACACCTGGCTGGAGAAGGCGGTCTATGCCGCCGACGAGCTGTCGGGTCTGATCATCGCCGTCGCCCTGGTCCGCCCGGACAAGAAGCTGGCCTCGGTCACGGTCGACTCGGTGCTCAAGAAATTCCCGGAGAAAGCGTTCGCGGCGGGAGCCCGGCGCGAGCAGATCCTGGCGTGCGAGCGGGAGCTGGACATCCCCTTGGAGGAGTTCGTGGACCTCAGCCTGAAGGCCATGCAAGGGATCGCCGGCGAGCTGGGCCTGTAGGCCAGGAGGCAGGAGGCAGAAGGCAGGAGGCAGGAGGCAGGAGGCAGAAGGCAGGAGGCAGAAGGCAGGAGGCAGAAGGCAGGAGGCAGAAGGCAGGAGGCAGAAGGCAGAAGGCAGCCACAGACCTCCTGCCTCCTGCCT
>JACQUR010000244.1 GCA_016210245.1 Chloroflexota bacterium | reverse complement strand
GGGGTGGGGGGTGGTTTGGGGGTATAAACCCCCCCCCCTCCCCCCGACCCCTGGCCCCTGGCCGCGGAGGCGCTCCTGGCGGAGGGCCTCGCGCAGCGCCGCGGTTTCAGCCGCTGCGTACCCGTGGTCGCCGTCCAGGGCCACGCCAAAGACCCGCCGCGCCACGCCCGGCGAGTAGATGCTGGCCTGGACGTCGGCCACCACGCGCTCCGGCTCGCGCTCGAGCGGGTCCCCGAAGCCTCCCCCGTTCTGGACGAAGTCGGTCAGGATCCAGTACTTCGGCACCCGGATCCTGGCCCGCTCCCGGGGTGGTTGGTGGAGCGTGCCCCACTGCCCCTCCAGCAGCTCGCGCACGGTGGCCGGGTACTCTCCGCGCTGCAGGCGCTCGAGCAGGTGGCGCTGGTCTACCTCGAACATGGCGCGCAGGCCGCCGCTGCCCATCGGGTACCCACCGAAGAGGCCCGAGCCCGCCTGCGGCACGCCCACGTAGGATCGGAAGTCGACTGAGAAATCGTCCGAGCTGTAGACCAGGTAGATGCGCTGGGTGCCGGCGCCGCCGCGGTACTTCCCGTAGCCTGCCCCATCCTGGATGTGGTTGCGGGAGAAGTAGAGCAGCGGGTAGTTCAGCTCGATCCGCTCCACGTCGTTGATGCCGCCGGACGGGATGTTCACGTGCCCGGCCGAGTCCACGCCGTCCCGGTGCGGCCCCGCGCCGTACCCGCCGCCGTGGAGGTCGAACAGCCCCATCGGCACCGGGATCCCATCGGCGTTGTGCCCGCCGTAGAGGTAGCCGGGCCCGCCCAGGTAGCGCAGGCCATACCAGCCCGCGTTGACGTCGTCGAGCTTGCCGGCCGCGTAGAGCATCCTGGCCGTGCAGTCCATGACGATGGAGGCCAGCGTGTTGCCGATGTTCGGCCCCCGGCCGCAGGCGGCGGGGAAGCGGCAGTTGAGGATCGAGCCTTCCGGCAGGCGCAGCTCCACAGGGGCCAGCTTGCCATCGCTCCAGGGCACGTCCCAGAAGATGGTGTTGGTCAGGGCAACGGCGATGTGGGAGGTGGAGCTGGACAGGGTCGAGTTCATGCCATCGGGCGACTGCGGGCTGGAGCCCTCGAAGTCCAGGATCAAGGAGTCGCCATGCTTGATGGCCCGGCACACGATCCGGTAGGGCTCCGACCCGCCCCGGGGCGGGCCGTACATGCGCGCGACCCACGTACCATCCGGGATCTGGCGCAGCTTGGCGCGCGCGGCTGCCTCGCCGTCGTCGATCATCTTCTGGCTGGCCGCCTGCACGAAGTCGAGGCCGAAGTGGCGCACCAGGTCCATGAAGCGCGCGGCGGCGACGTTGTTGGCTGCGACGCGCGAGCGCAGGTCCAGTTCGACGTAGTGCGGATCGCGGCACTGCTCGACGATCGTTCTGCACACGTCGTTGCGAAACTCGCCCCGCTCGATAACCTTGAGCCCCAGGATGCGGATACCCTCGTGGTAGATCTCCCGCTCCTCACCGCCCAGCACCCCGCCCACGTCGGCGGTGTGCGAGCTGCTGGCCGTCCAGCCGATCAACTGCCCCTCCCAGAACAGGGGCTTGATGACCATCTGGTCGTAGGTGTGCGAGCCGGCCACGTAGGGGTCGTTGAAGAAGATCTGATCGCCCTCGTAGAAGCCGGGGCTCTGGCCGTACCACTCGATCATGCGCTTGATCGCGTCCGAGGTGGCGGCCGCGAAGCGCAGGTGCCCGGAGCAGGCCAGCACCATCTGCCCGGCCGGGTCGTAGAACGACTGCATGCACTCGCCACCCTGCACGACGATGGGCGAGGCGGAGACGTGCTGCAGCGCAATGCGCCCCTCTTCTCCGATGGCCCACAGGCGGTGCGCAAAGATCTCGTACCTGACCGGGTCCAGCACCTCTGTCAACACGTTCGTACACTCCAGTCGACAGTCGACAGTCGACAGTCGACAGTCGACAGTTTGCTGGTGCTCCTGTCTACTGTCGACTGTCAACTGGGTTCAGTGGCTCTGCGGCCGCCAGGACGAATACTTCTCCTCGACCATGCCGATCAGCCGCATCAACACCAGGGCGGTGGCGCCAATGATGAAGATGCCGACGAAGACCAGGTCTGCCTGGAAGGTCTGCCCGCCGGCGGCGATCAGGTAGCCGATGCCGGCCGAGGCGATGTACAGCTCGCCGACAACCAGGCCAATCAGGCCACGGCCAACGGCCAGCCGCAGGCCGGTCACGATGAACGGCACCGTTGCCGGCAGCGCTATCGTCCGAAAGAACTGCCAGTCGCTGGCGCCAAAGGCCCGCGCGCACTTGACCAGGGCGGGATCGAGCGAGCGCAGACCGGAGGTGGTGCTGATGAGCAGCGGGAAGACGGCCCCGAGGAACACCAGCGCGGCTTTGGCGTTGATGCCGATACCCAGCCAGACGACGATCAGCCCGATCAAGGTGATGCGCGGGGTGACGTAGAAGAAGGCGACAAACGGGTCCATCAGGGCGGCGAAGCGGCGGTACCAGCCGATGCCCATCCCGAGCGGAATGCCCACCGCGACGGCGAGCGCGTAGCCGATCGCGAACTCGGACGCGCTGACCCCGGCGTGCTTGCCCAGGCTGCCGTCCAGGAGCATCGTCCCAAGCGTGGCCAGGATCTGCGACGGCGCACTGACGTAGAAAGCGGGGACGATGCCTGCCGCGCTGAGCGCCTCCCACAGCCCCAGCGCGACGAGCACGGAACTCGTCCCCAGCAGCAGAGGACGGCGCATTTGCCAGAGCCGCGCCAGGGCAGGCTCGGCCGCGTCCGCTCCGGCCAGCTCGTCCTGGCTGCTCTCGCCCCGCTGCTCCACCCCATGCACCACAGAGGCTGCTCCACCGACGGTTGACAGTTAACAGTCGACAGTCGACAGTGAACTCTCTACTGTCGACTCTCGACTGTCGACTGTCGACTAGGTTCAGCTAGACCGCCAACTCTCGAAGCGCCGCTCCAGGGCGCCGAGCGCGGACAGTATAGCGAAACCGAACAGGGCGGTAAATCCTACCCCGACGAAGACCTGGTCCATGAGAAACCGCTGGCTGGCCAGCTTGATGAGGTAGCCGATGCCCGCGGTGGAGGCGTAGAACTCGGCCACGATCACCCCGACCATGCCGTAGCCCGCCCCAAGCCGCAGGCCGGTCAGAATGAACGGCACCGCGCTGGGGAGCACCACCCCGGAGAAGAGCTGCCAGTCGCTGGCGCCAAACGAGCGGGCGCACTTGACGTAGGTGGGATCGACGTTGCGAACGCCGGCGTGGGTAGCGATGAGCACAGGAAACAGGACATTCAGGAAGACGAGCGCGGCCTTGGTGGTGAAGCCGATGCCGAGGTAGATGACGATCAGCCCGATGAAGGCGACTTTGGGGACCGCGTACAGGAACGCGGTGAACGGTGCAAACAGCTCGTCCAGGGGCCGGTACCAGCCCAGGAGGAGCCCCAGGGCGATCCCGGCCACGACCGCGAGCGAGACGCCGAGCGCGTACTCGACCAGGCTGGTGCTGATGTCGCGCTGCAAAGTCCCGCGTTCCAGGAGCAGCCGCGTGGCGCTGGCGATCCGGGACGGAGAGCTGACGTACTGGGCGGGCGCGTAGGGCGTGCCGCTCCCCAGCTCCCACAGCAGCAAGAACCCCAGGACGCCCAGCGCCCCGATGATCCGCGTCTCATGGCGCTCAAACGCTGCACGCAAGGGCCCCGCTCCGACGCGCGCCTTTCCGGTGGGTCCATAGAATACCACACGCCGCTCGTGTCGTGGGTGCCACGCGCCGGCCGGGGGTGCGGTTCACCGTCTTGCGCGCGGCGTACGGCTCTGGAGAAGGGGGCCTGGGGGCTTCCCCCTGTCCCCCTTTGCGAACGCAGGATGCAGCGCGCTGGACGACGAGGCCCACCTGGAGGCGCTGGTGGCCAGCTACGAACGGTGAGGCGGGGCGAACCATCCGCCGCGCGGCTGCGCCTATTGCATGGCCTGCAGCCTGGCCTTGATGTCGGGCGGCATGCCCATGAAGTCCACCACCAGCTTGCGGACCTGGACGCCGCTGACGGGCGCGGGCTCCATCTGGACCTTCAGCGCCGCGGCGACGAACTCCTTGTCCGCAAGCGTCCTGGCGAAGGCCGACTCCAGCATCTGCGCCCTGTCCGGGCTCACGCCCGGCCCGACGAAATACTGGATGGCGAACTGGCCGGGCAGGATGGTTCGCAGGCGCAGCAGCCTCCGGTCCTCCTCCCTGGACACAAGCTTGAGGAACACCGGCACCTGCTGGAGGTCCTTGTGAGGTGTCTCGCTGAACTGCCCGAGAATCAGCACGTCCCCGCTGCGCATCTTCTCTTCGACGATCCCTTTCGTCGTTTCCCAGGGATTGACGAACCCATCGAGCTCTCCCTGCTCCATCGCGGTCAGGTACGCGGCCGTCCCTCCGTAGCCCGGCACCACCTTCGTGTTCATGCCCAACGTCTCCCGGAGCAGGAGCGGTCCCTGGAGCGTGATGTTCCCGGCCGTGCTGCCTCCGACGACGATCTGCTTGGCCCGCGGCCCCAGGACGTCCTCCAGTTTCGTGATGCCGGACGCCTTGCGTGCGTACAGGACGTACGTGTTGCCGTAAGGGGAGCCGAGGTACTGCATCCTGGTTACGTCGAACTGCACGGCCTGCGTGCCGAAGAGCTGCTCCATGGCTGTGGCCTCGCCGTTGACGTTGCCGATGATTGTGCCATCCTGAGCCGCCACGTTGTACACGTGGTTCGCGGCGACCAGGCTGCCGGCCCCGGCCATGTTCTCGACGATGATCGTGGGATTGCCCGGGATGTACTGCCCCATGTACCTTGCGAGCAGGCGCGAGAGGATGTCGTACCCGCCGCCGGGCGGGAATCCGACGATGATTCGCAGGGTCTTGCCCCGGTAGAAGTCGGCCAGGGCCTTCTCGTCAACCGCCGGCTTCTCGGCCGGCTTGGCCTGGGGAGCGGCGGTGGCCGGCGGTTTCGGGGCAGCAACAGCGGTTGGGGCGGGCTTCGGCGAGGCGGGAGCGCTGGGGGCGCTGGTGGCGGCAGGTTTTGGAGGCGCAGGAGTGGGCGTCTGGGGAGCGGGCGCGCACCCCGCGACGCCGAGCGCGGCAGCTAGAACGATGAGGCACAGGCGAGCCAGACGCGCATGCATGGGAACTACCTCCGCAGACGACTATCTCGTTCGCACCTTTCTGGCGCCGTCGACGAGCACCTGGACCGAAGCGACGCCTTCGGCCTCCAGCACGGCCACCAGCTCCCGGTTGATCAGCGCCGGCGCCATGGGGCCGCGGTAGATCATCGCGCTCAGGAACTCCACCAGGCTGGCCCCGGCGCGGAACATCTCGTACACGTCGCGGCCGGTCCACACGCCGCCCGAGCCGATGATCGACAGCCGCCCGCCGGTGTGCTCGGACGCCTCCCGCACCATACGCAGCGTGTTCTGAAAGATCGGCTTCCCGGTCAGGTTAGCGATGCCCCGGGAGAGCTGCGGCGTCTTGTGGTACCAGGAGCCAGTGATGATGATGCCCTCGATGCCTGCCGCCACGCACGTATCCAGGAACTCCACGAACGACACCCCGGCCGCGTCCAGTTGCAACTGCGGGACCTTGACGAAGACCGGCCGGATCCGTCGCCTGGCGATCTCGGGCAGCAGCTCGACGGCCACGGACCGAGTGAAGTTGGCGTCGCTGTCGTGGGTATTGGGACAGACGAGAGAGACCTCCAGAGCCTCGGCGTAGGGCTGGATCGCCTCGACGTTGTCCAGAATCTCCTGGGGCGACTCGCCCTGGACATCGGCGAAGATCAGGGCGCGGTGCCACGTGAGGCGCTGCAGCCTGGCGACCGAGTACTGCCAGCCCTTGCTCGGCAGCCCCAGGCAGTTGAGGACCGCCTCCTGCTCGACGATCCGCCCGAGGCGCGGCCTGGGATTGCCCGCGCGGACCTGGCGCATGATGGCCCCCGGAGCCAGGAAACCGAACCCCAGATGCATGAGCGACTGGAGCAGCTCACAGTCCTTGTCGAAGCCCGGCGCCAGGCCCACCGGGTTCGCCAGCCTCAGGCCGTGGACCTCCACGGCCAGCCGAGGGTCGATCTCCGGCCCGCTGCCGATGAGCCGCCAGGGCCACGACCAGCGGAGCGCCAGATGGGCCAGGCGGTGGGCCCTGTCGGCCGACATGCGGAACAAGACCGGGCGGAGAAACGTGAGGTAAGGATCCACGGCGTTTCCTCCGATACAACCCATTCAGTGCTCAGGCGGGGATGACCTCGCCTGGTCAACGCGGCAATCCGGTTGCTGACGAACACGCCCGTGCGAGCCTGGCCACGGCTCGACTCAGTGCCGACCTATTGTTGGATGTGAGTAGCCGGGATGATGCGGTGAGTCTATCAGTAATGACCGGCCGGGTCAAGGACGGCGCGGATGTTGCACTGTCAGGTCCTCCCGCTCCGTGTCGCTGTCGCGAAGATGGGGGATCCGAGTCGCGCCGTGGCCGTGGCCCATGGGATAGCATGAGGCGGTGGGCTGGCGGTGTAGCCAGCCACTGCAGGAGCGAAGGATGGCCAGCAAGACGCCGTTGAACCGCCCACAATGGCCAACCCCAGCAGGACGAAGACCCGCTGACCCGTGCGCCTTCACAGAAACCCGTCGCCCTACCTCCTGAGGTATCAAGTTTTCTGTAAACTCCCTGGTGAGGCTGCAGGTCTTGAGTGGGGAGCAATGGCCTGCCAGCGTGCAAGGGGGTCTCATGATGGCCAGGGCAGAGGCAGCATCCACTGCGGCGGAGCGTCTTCGAGAGCTATCCGGCCTCGGCGCGAGCCGTCTGGCGGCGATCTTTGGCGTGAGCCGGGTGACGTATCAGAACTGGGTTGCGGGCACGACGCCGCAAGACGGGCGACGCGAGCATCTGCTCGAGGCACTTGCGCTGGTGGAAGAGGCCGCGCATCGACTGAGCGATCCGCGTGCGACGGGCGACTGGCTCTTGACGCCGGTCTCGCCGATGGGGAGGAAGCCCATCGATCTGCTGGCAGCGCGAGAGTACGAAACGTCTCGAGGCTTTGTGCTGCGGCTACCTGTGGGCCAGCAGCGAGCGCGACTACTACCGCCGTCCAGGCGAGCGCACCGGCGGCTATCGCGTGAAGCGGTTGATGACGCCCTGGCGCGGCTGCGCCCACGAGCGTCGATTGCGGATGCGGAACTGGCCCAGGTTGCCGATGGTGACACTGTGGACGCCGACCCGGATCGATGACCGAACTGGATATCGGCGCGGAGTTGATTCGGCGAGGCTGGACCCAGGGTAGCCTCTTCAGCGCAGCGTCGGCGCAGATGGCGTTTCTGGCGCGATCGGCGCCCAAGGAGCATCCCTCCGTGGTCAAGCTCTACATTCGGAGATGGTCTGACGCCTATCGCAGTTACCTGGAGCAAGCGCGCCGCTTCCTCGACGCGCCCGAGGGGTCGGAGGAGGAGGCACTTGCCCGGGCCGAGTTGGAAGCGGCCCTACCCGTAGCTATTCTGGAATGCGTTCGGGATCGCTCTCGCGCAGAACGTTCGCAAGTTCGATAGCCTCCACCTGCTCCGGCGGGCGAGGAGGGATGTGCCAATAGTGGAGGCGCCAACCGATCCCTCTCGTAGTCAGCGTCAGTCGCCATGCACTCGCACCATCGCATGATCGAACGCGCTGGATGCTGTCCGCAGTGGAATGGACACGCAAGGGCCGTAGATCAACATTGAGCTCCTTGTCCTTTCGAGCCAGAATTGCGCCACTTACTCGAACCAGCTTTGTTAGCACGGGTATCTTCTCAACAAACCGGGGTAGGAGCCAGGGAGAGTCGTGCTGGTGTGCAGCGGTGTGGGCGGGTATGATGGTGTTCACAGCGTTGGGAGCGAGGAGCGGGCGCGGAGCATGCTGGAGGACCTGGACCTGTCGGGCATCCCGGACGAGCGCGCCCGCGAGTGCATCGTGCGGCTGCTGAACCTGCTGGAGGACGTGACCGCGGAACTCCGCCTGGATGCCTCCTGGAGCAGCGGACCATAACTCCCCCGGGCTATTGAGAAGATACCTCGGAAGGCTATGATGGAAGTCTCAAGGCTGGTTGCAAGGACAGATTTCCCCGCGTAGCACAAGCCGCAGTTTTACGTGTAGAACATGGAAATTGGGATGCAGCATCTTGGAGAGAAATATGAACGCAAGTGAACTGATCGACAATCTCATTGCGGAGCTGACCGACTGGCGGGGCAAGACGTTTGCCGATATCCGGAGGATCATCCGTGAGGCTGACCCGGAGATAGTGGAAGAGTGGAAATGGATGGGGACGCCGGTCTGGTCTCACGGCGGCATTGTCTGTATCGCCAACGCTTTCAAAGACAAGGTGAAGCTGACTTTCTACGAAGGCGCGAGCATTGCCGACCCGGACAAGCTCTACAACAACGGGCTTGAGGGCAAGAAATGGAGAACCATCGACTACTTCAACGACGACAAGATCAAGGAACCCGAATTGAAGAATTTGGTGCGTTCTGCGGTGGACTACAATCTGGGCAAGGTGAAGACCAAGGCCAAGAGCCCGAAGAAGAAGACGGCGGAGTAGGATTGGCGAGCTGCGGGAGGGGGAATTTCCCCCAACCTCTCCCGGTCCGAGGTTCTTGTGGTGATAGCCCTGCAGCCGTTCACCTCGATCGTCGCCCTGCCCAAGCGGGGCGAGCGGCTCAAGGCGCTGCTGGTCGGGCGAAAGAGCTACCGGACCAGCTACACGAGGCGCAGCGCCGAGGACGGCGAGG
>JACQUR010000296.1 GCA_016210245.1 Chloroflexota bacterium | reverse complement strand
GAGGGCCGGCGCTCCGAGTAAGGCCGGCGCTCCCAGATAGGCCGGCGCTCACAGAATGGCCGGCGCTTCGCCCGCAACAACGTGACGGGCACCCCCACCCGTTGCACGATTTGACACTCGCAGAAGGCTCTGCTACGCTGCGCTGTGGGCTCGGCGCTCTTGAGGCTTGGCCGAGGCCGTGGGACCCGCCGTTTGGAACGCTTTTTGCTCAGAGTGGCGGCAAGTGCGCTGGCAGTGCTGCTGGCCGGGAGCATGCCGCAATCGGGTGTCTACGTCCGGAACCTGCAGATCGAGGTCGCGCTTGTCTTCGCCGTCGTGCTCGGGCTGCTCAACGCGTTTGTGCGACCGGTGCTGCTGCTCCTGACGCTGCCGCTCAACCTCATCACCCTGGGGCTGTTCACCCTGGTCATCAATGCTGCAATCTTCTGGCTGGCCACGTGGTTCGACCTGGGCGTGCAGGTCGATGGCTTCCGTGGGGCATTCATTGGCGCCTTGCTGGTCAGCATCGTGAGCTTCGTGGCCAGTCGCCTGGTCCGCTGATCGCAGCACGAGGAAGGAAGGGGTTGGCGTGGAGCTGATCAAGCTGCTGTACCCCGGCATGTACCTGAAGCGCTGGGTGCTGCTGCTGCTCGTCGGCCTGATCGTGCTCAGCCTGGGCCTGGCCTACTTCTTCGTCGAGGCCTATCGCACCGTCGCCCTGCCGGACCTGGCCAGCATCGTCACCCTGCAGTTCCTGCCCAGGCCGCTGCGCGGGCTGCTGTTCGTGCTGGCCGGTGGCCTCATCGTCGCCATCGCAGTGTGGAAGCTCAATGCCTCGGTCCTGGACGCCTTCCGCCCGCAGGGCGGGACGAACCTGGTCGATGCCATCTGGAGCTACCGTTCGCGCCAGCGTGGTCCCAAGGTGGTGTGCATTGGCGGCGGCACCGGCATGCCCGCGGTGCTGCGCGGGCTGAAGCGCTATACCTCGAACATCACCGCCGTGGTGACCGTGGCCGACGACGGCGGCAGCTCCGGGCGGCTGCGGCGAGAGCTGGGCATCCTGCCGCCCGGCGATTTCCGAAACTGCATCGTCGCCCTGGCGGAGGCCGAGCCGCTGGTGGCGCGCCTGTTCCAGTACCGCTTCGGGCCGGGCTCCGGTCTGGAGGGCCACAGCTTCGGCAACCTGTTTGTGGTCGCCATGTCGGGCGTGACGGGGAACTTCGAGGAGGCGATTCGCGAGACCAGCCGCGTGCTGGCCGTGCGCGGACGGGTGCTGCCCTCCACGCTGGAGAACCTGACCCTGTGGGCGGAGCTGGATGGGCAGGACACGGTGGAGGGCGAATCCAACATCGGCAAGTCCAACCGCCCGATCAAGCAGGTCCACGTGCGTCCGGAGCGCCCCGCGGCCTACCCGGAGGCGGTGCGAGCGATCCTGGAGGCCGATCTGATCGTGGTCGGGCCGGGCAGCTTGTTCACCAGCGTCGTGCCGAACCTGCTGGTCGACGGCATCGCCAAGGCCCTGGTGGCTGCCGACGCCCTGACCATCTACGTGTGCAACGTGGCCACCCAGCCAGGCGAGACCGACGGCTTCACCGCCGCCGACCACGTGACCGCCCTGCTGAACCACTTGCAGGAGAATCCCTTCGACCACGTGCTGGTCAACAACAACGTGGTCGCCCAGACGCGGAGCGAGCTCGGCGTGGCGCTGGTGCAGCCGCGCGAGGCGCCACGGGAGATCGCGGGCATTCGGGTGGTGCTGGCGGACCTGGTGGACGACGCCCACCCCCTGCGCCACGATCCGGAGAAGCTGGCTCAGGTGCTGCTCCGCCTCTACTACGAGCGCACGGCCGCGGCGCGCGCGCCGCGGCCCACCAGCACAGTGGCGCTGAGCTCCTAAACCAAAGCCAAAGTGAAACCCTCATGGTGCCGCTCCCGAGGAGACGTGTACCACGGAGCCACGGAGACACGGAGTCTTCTTAGAAAAAGCTCCGTGTCTCCGTGGCTCCGTGGTACACGTCTCCTCGGCGGAGGACCATTCACCACCGCCTTGAGATCCCGGGTGGGCTTCAGTGTAGAACTCTGCGGGAGACCGTATGCTATAATCTGGCGCGGTGCTCCGCTCTGGGCGAGAGCGCCCGTACGAGCGGAGGTTTGCGCCCATGCATACTTACCTCAACATCCTTGAGATTATCATCTCGCTGGTGCTGATCGCCGTCGTGCTGATGCAGACCCGTGGGTCTGGCTTCTCAGCCACCTTCAGCTCCGATTCCTCCATCTACCGCACCCGCCGAGGCGTCGAGAAGGCCCTGTTCAACTTCACCATTGGCCTGGCCGTGGTCTTCGTGCTGATGTCCATCCTCAGCGTCCTGATCGGTTAGGCGGGCGCTCAGCCGCCGGCGATCGGCCGAGTGGCTGGCCGACAGGGAGGGCGCGCCGCCTGCGCCCCTGCGCCGCGCCCGGTGTGTGCTCTGGCTCTCTACGCTACAATGGCGCACGACGCGCGCGTCACTGCTGATGGCTGATCGCTGATGGCTGGATGGTGGGAGCGGCAGCGCACCACGATTGGCGTGGCCCTGTTGGCTGCGCTTGTCGCAGCCGGATTGACGCTCTGGCTGGCCCGCCCCGAGCCGCCCCCGCTGCGGGTCATCCAGCCGACCAGCGTTCCGACCCCGAGTGAGATCGTGGTTCACGTGAGCGGAGCGGTGGCGGCGCCCGGGGTCTACCGTTTGCCGACCACCGCCCGAGTCCTGGACGGTCTGGAGGCTGCGGGCGGCGCGACGGCGGAGGCGAATCCGCAGGCGTTGAACCTGGCGGCGCGGCTGCGCGACGGCCAGCAGGTAGTGGTCCCTGAGCGAGGGGAGCGGGTTGCGGCTCCGGAGCGTCCGGAGCGGACGGCTACCCCCGAGCGCGGGCCGACCGACTCGGCGGAAGCCAGGCCTGCTCCCCCGGCAGGCCCGATCGACCTGAACCGGGCCGACGCGGCGCAACTCGACAGCCTGCCTGGCATCGGCGCGGTCACCGCCCGGCGCATCCTCGAGTACCGCGAGCGCGTGGGGCGCTTCGAGCGAGTGGACCAACTCCTGGAAGCCCGCCTGGTGAACCGCCCAACCTTCGAACGGATCAAGGACCTGGTGACGGTGGAGTGAGCGCTGCTGATTTGAGATTTGAGAGTGCAGAGTGCAGATTTGAAATCTGCACTCTGCACTCTCAAATCTCAAATCAGCACTGCGGGGGGACGCCGTGGTCGTCGCGGCGCTGGCGCTCGCCTGGCTGATCGGAACGTACCTGGCTCTGGTTGGCGAGCCCTGGGTCGGGCCTGGATGGCTGCCGCTGGCGCTGGGCCTGGCGGCCCTGCCGGCCGCGGTGGTGGCCTGGCCGGCGCGGCCGCTGCGGCTGGCGCTGCTGGCGCTCGCCGGCCTCTTCCTGGCCGCCGCACGCACCCTCTCGGCCGAGGCGGCGCTCGCCAGTGACCCGCTCGACGGGCTCCAGGGCGAGGTGGAGCTGCTGGGCCTGGTGGCCAGCCCGCCGGAGCGCCAGGGCGAGCGGACCAGCCTGGTGTTGGACGTGCAGGCGCGGGTAGTGGAGGGTGCGTGGCGTCCCCAGGGTGGGCGGGTGTGGCTGCAAGCCTACGGAGCGCCCAGCCTCACCTACGGCGATGCCGTGCTGGTCCGTGGCCGCCTCGCCGAGCCGCGAGCCCGGCCCGGCTCGCCCATGCCCGCGCTCCTGCAGCGGCAGGGCGTGCGCTTCCTGGTCGAACGGCCGCGCGTGGCCCTGGTCGAGCGGCGCCAAGGCGACCCAGGGTGGGCAGCGCTTCAGCAGGCGCGCGAGGCCATCAGCGGCGCCCTCCGGCAGCAGCTCCCGGAGCCGCAGGCCTCGCTGCTGGCCGGAGTGCTGGTGGGCACGCGTGCCCAGATGCCGCCCGAGCTGCGCCAGGCGCTGGTCGCCTCGGGCACCAGCCACGTGGTCGCCGTGTCCGGGTTCAACATCTCCGTCGTGGCCGGCCTGGCCACCGCAGCCCTGGCCTGGGCAGTGGGACGCCGCTACGCCCTGGCGCCCGCGCTGCTCACCCTCGGGCTCTACACCCTGCTCACCGGCCCACAGCCCTCGGCGGTGCGCGCGGCGCTGATGGGCGGCGCCGCCCTCATCGCCACCAGCGTCGGGCGCATCGCCGATCCCTTGACCTCGCTCTTGCTGGCCGGCGGGCTGATGCTGGCCGTCGACCCGTTCCAGGGGCTGGACCTCGGGTTCCAGCTCTCCTTCCTCGCCACGGGCGGGCTCGTTCTCCTGCAGCCCAGCCTGGCCAGACGCATGGCGCCGCTCCCCCGCTGGCTGCGCGACCCGCTGGCTGTTACCCTGGCGGCCCAGATCGCTACCCTGCCGCTCATCGTCTCCACCTTCCACACCCTCTCGATCGTCTCGCCGCTGGCGAACCTCTTGATCGCGCCGGCGCTGCCCCCGTTGATGGCGCTGGGCGGCCTGCTGGTGGTCGCCTCGCCCGTGCCCGCGCTGGCCGCGCTGCTGGCCTGGCCGAATTGGGCGCTGCTCAGCTACGTGCTGGGCGTCATCCGCCTGTCCGGCGACCTGCCCGGGGCGCTGCTCTCGCTCGGCGCGCTCCCGCCGCTGGCGAGCGCAGGGCTGTACGCGCTCGTGCTGCTGCTGGGGCTGCTCGCCCTGCCGGAGGTGCGCGCGCTGCTGGGGCGCTTGCCCGTGCGAGTTGGCGGGGGCGGGCTGCGCCTGGCCCTGCTCGCCGTGCCGCTGGCCGCCCTGGTACCCCTGGCTGCGGTCGCGGCGCGGCCGGACGGGCGACTGCACGCCTCCACCCTCGACCTGGGCAGCTCGCTGGCCGTGCTGGTGCGCACCCCAGCCGGCAGGACGGCCGTGCTGGCTGGCCCGGCTACCCCAGGTCGCCTGCTGGCCGTCCTGGGGCAGCGCCTACGACCCTGGGAAACCAGCCTGGGCGTGGTGGTCCTCCAGAGCGACGAGGAGGTCACGCGGCTGCGCCCGTTGTTCGCCCGCTACCCGGCCCAGGCGATCGTCGTGCCAGCCTCGGCGGAGGCTCCGCCTGCCGAGGCTGGCGCGCGGGTGCTGCGGGTGGGCGCTGGCGGGCGCGTGGAGCTGGACCGCGAGGTGTGGCTCGAGCCGCTCGGCATCGCGCAGGCCGGCGGCGGCCCCGTAGGCTGGCGTCTGGTCCACGGCGAGGTCGCGTTGACCGTTGCCAGCGGGGCCCCGGCCGCGCTGGCCGGGGCCCCGGTCCACGCCCTGCTGGTACCGGCGGGCCGCCCGGAGCGCTGGCAGCAGGCGGACACGACGGAGGCGGGGCCGCGCCTGGTGGTGCTGGCGGAGCTGGCCAGCCCCAGCCCGGCCGAGCCCTGGCCGGCGCTGGTGCTGGCGACCGAGCTACACGGCGAGGTGGAGCTGGAGAGCGACGGGCAGCAGTTGCTGGTCCGCGCCCAGCGCTGCGCTCCTCCGCTGGAGCCGCCCAGTTGTGCCCTGGCGCTGGGGAGTCGGCAGTAGGCAGTCGGCAGTCAGCAGTCAGCAGTCGGCAGTCGGCAGTGAACTCCATGCATCTCGCTTGGTGGCACAGGCGGCTCGCCTGTGCCGCGCCCACCGGGCTGTGGGCACAGGCGAGCCGCCTGTGCCACCGGCAGCAGGGGGACGCACACGTGGGAGCGCCAGCCTGCGCCCTTGCTGCCTCCTGCCTACTGCCTCCTGCCGACTGCGCTGCGCTCCGCCTTGCGCGCCAGGTAGCGCCAGAGGGCCTCCGTGCGGCCGGCGTAGCCGCGCTCGAAGCGCTCCTCCATGCGCTCGACCTCGTCGGGGGCGATGGGCGCCAGGGGCCCGAACTGGGTGGCGGCCAGTTGCACGCGGCAGCTCCGCTCCAGCGAGGCCGCCCAGACGGTTGCCTGCTCGATGGTCTCGCCCACGACCGTGATGCCGTGGTTCTTCATCAGCACGGCCCGCAGATCGCCCAGGGCGTCGGCGACCCGCTGGCCCTGCTCGATCGCCGTCACCAGCTCGGCGCTGGGGTAGCGGCCCACGCCCCGGGCGAACAGGACCGAGTCCTGGCCCACCAGCTCGAAGCGGGCCTGGCTGGAGGCCAGCGCGGTGGCGTAGAACGGGTGGGTGTGAACGATCGCGTGGACGTCGCCCCGGCGGCGGTAGATCTCGGTGTGGATGGGCATCTCGTTGTGGAGCGGGTGCGTGCCCTCCAGCTTGCGCCCGTCCAGGTCCATCAGGGCCAGGTCGTCGGCCTGGATCTCCTCCAGGCCGAGGCCGGCCGGCTTGACCCAGATGGCGTCGCCCGACGAGGCGCGGGCGCTCAGGTGACCCAGGAAGTAGTGGTCGTGCCCTTCGCAGTACAGCACCCGGCAGGCGAGCGCCAGGCGCTCGCGGAGTTCCTGGTCGCGCATGTATCCTCCCCAAACGCGGAACGGCCACGGTAGGGGCGCAAGCCTTGCGCCCCTACCGCTCCTCCGCGCCCACATCGTATAACAAGCGTTCAGCGGCCAGCTATCAGTCGTTCGTGGTCAGCAGCCAGTGGCCAGCGAGCGCCGGCCACTGGCTGCTGACCACGAACGACCTGACCTCAGGAGGTCTCTCATCCTCACCCTCACCGCTTCGACCACCTCGCTCCCTCGGGCAGCAGCCCCCAGTCGCTGGCTCCTGTGGCGGGCCGGCGGGCTCGTCTTCGCCGCGAGCTGCGCCACCCTGGTCCTCGAGCTGGTGGCCGGTCGCTTGCTGTCGCCCTTCATCGGCGTGTCGCTCTACACCTGGACGTCGATCATCGGCCTCATCCTGGCCGGCATCAGCCTGGGGAACTGGCTCGGGGGCCGGGTGGCCGACCGCTACCCCAGCCCACGGACGCTTGGCCTGCTCTTCCTGCTGGGAGGCCTGTGTACCCTGGGCGTGCTCGGCCTGCTCGCGCTCCTGGGCGATGGCAGTCTGGTGCGGCCGATCCCGCTGCTCGCGCGCATCTTCGTGCTGACCAGCGTGGTCTTCCTTCCGCCCAGCTTCCTGCTGGGCACGATTACGCCGCTGGTCATCAAGCTGGCGCTGCCAGACGTGCAGAGCACGGGCAGGATCGTGGGCCTGATCTACGCCCTGGGCACGCTGGGGAGCCTGGTTGGGAACTTCCTGACCGGCTTCGTCCTGGTGGCCTACCTGCCGGTGGGAGAGATCGTCCTCGGGGTCGGGGTGGCGCTGCTGCTGCTCGGCCTGCTCGGGGGCGAGTGGTGGGGCCAGCACACACGCCGGGCCACAGGGATGCGACACGCGCCAGCCGGAGCGGCAGGTGGCGCGCACGAGGAACGGCACAGGCCTCGTGCTACCACGACTCGGCGCGGCCGGCTGCACCTGCGCGGCAACGTGGCGCTAGCCAGCGCGGTGGCAGCGATCGCCAGCTTCTGCTCGATGGCGATCGAGCTGGCGGCCAGCCGCGTCCTGGCGCCCTACGTCGGCGTGTCCCTGTATAGCTGGACTGGCATCATCGGGGTGGTGCTGGCAGGGATCGCGCTGGGCAACTACCTGGGCGGGCGCATTGCCGACCGCTGGCCGCGCCAGCGGGTGCTGGGCGTCTGCCTGTTCCTCGGCGGCCTGGCCAGCCTGTCCATCCTGGTCTCGGTCGTGGAGGTCACCCAGGCAGGGCTGTTCAACGAGCTCGGCTTGATGGAGCGCATCGTCGACCTCACCGCGGCCATCTTCTTCGTGCCGGTGCTCCTGCTCGGCACCATCTCGCCCCAGGTCATCAGGCTGGCCATCACCGACCTCGGCCACGCCGGGCGAGTGTCCGGGCGCATCTACGCCTGGTCCACGGCCGGGGCGATCGTCGGCACCTTCGCCACCGGCTGGTGGCTCATCTCCCTCCTGGGGGTCTACCCGCTCATCCTGGGCGCGGGCCTGGGGCTGATCGGGCTGGCCATCGCCGTCGGGCGCTTCTGGCGGAGCGCGCTGGCCCTGGTCGCCTCGCTGGCCGTGGCCGCGGCGGCCGTCTACGGCCTCTCCGCCCGCGGCGCCCTCGACTCGCCCTGCGGGCTCGAAACCAACTACTTCTGCATCAAGGTGCTGGACGACGTGCGCGATGGGCAGCCGGTCAAGTCGTTGGTGCTGGACCACCTGATCCACTCGTACGTCAAGCTGGGCGATCCCTCCTACCTGGGCTACGAGCACGAGCAGGTGCAGGCGGAGGTGACCCGCTTCGTCGCGGCCCGGGCTGCGCAGCCCCACGTGCTGGTGATCGGCGGCGGCGGCTACACCTATCCGCGCTGGGTGGAGGCCTTCGTGCCCAGCGCCAGCGTCGAGGTGGTGGAGATCGACCCCGGGGTGACGGAGGTGGTCTACCGCGACCTCGGGCTGGCGCGCGATACCAGGATCGTCTCGCACAACCTGGACGGGCGCCAGTTCGTCCACGAGCTGGCGCTGCGCAAACACTACCACCTGGTGGTGCAAGACGCGGTCAACGACCTCTCGGTGCCGTACCACATCCTGACCAAGGAGTACAACGACTACATCCGAGCGGTGCTGACCGACGACGGCATCTACCTCTTGACGGTGATCGACCTCTACCGCGACGGCCAGTTGCTGCGCTCCGCCATTCGCACCATGCTGCGCACCTTCCCCTCGGTGCAGCTCCTGGCGGCGTCTCCGACCTGGACCTCGGGCGGGTCGAGCGTGTTCGTCATCTCCGGCTCCAGCGGGAAGCTGGACCTCGAGGCGATGCGCCAGGCGTTGCGCAGCCAGGGCGTCGACCCGATGCGGACCGTGGCCCAGCCGGACGACGAACTGCGCGCCTACGTGGATGCCGGCCCGCAGATCGTGCTGACCGACCAGTATGCGCCAGTCGACAACCTCATCAGCACGCTGTTCGCGCGGCGCAACTGAGGACGTCTTCCACCGCGCAGACGCGGAGACGCAGAGTTTCCCGGGTGGTTCTCCGCGTCTCCGCGGCGAGGGGCAGAGAAGTTGCTACCCAGCGCTGCACGATGCTCGCCCTCAGGCGGCAGCGCGTCGCCTCCGACAGTCGAACCCGCCATCCACAACCTCTGCGATGAGGCCTACCTTCAGCCCCTGGCCAGCTAAGCTTGACTCAACCCTCACGGAGTCGCCTATTGAAGATGTCTAGGCCGAGAAATCGCCCAACTGGGCCAGGTGGTGGCCCTCGTCGTGGCCCAGCTCGCGCAGGCTCCAGCGGACCACCTCACGGAGCGAGAGCAAGCCCACCAGCCTGCCCTGGTCCACGACGGGCAGGTGGCGAATGCGCTGGCGGATCATCAGCTCCGCCGCCACCCCCATCTCCTGCTCGGGCCCGACCGTGGTCAGCAGCCGGCTCATGAAGTCGGCGGCTGAGCTGGTCTCCAGGTCGGCTCCCACTGCCACGGCGCGGACGACGTCCCGCTCGGTCAGGATGCCGACCAGGTTCCCGTCATCGACGATGGGCGTCGCGGCCGCACGGTGGCTGTTGAGCGAGCGGCTCAACTCCACCAGCGAGTCGCCCGGACTCGCCAGTACCAGGTTGGTTTCCATGTGCTCGCGTACCTTGGACACCTGCATCCCCCAGGGAGCGCCAGTGCTGAGCGCGTCTTTTTAAACCGCCGAGACGCAGAGCGTAGGGCTTCAGGCCGGCTGAGCCTCGGCGCTCTCTGCAGCCAGGCGGCGAACCTCGAGAGGCACTCCTCCTTGTGGTGTACGTGGCAAGTAGTTTACCACCCGGGGCGGGTGTAGGGATGAGGACCCTGGCGCGCCGTATCGATACACTGTTGAACCCCGCCTGCTTCCGGACGTATTATCTGCCACGGCTCGTCCTGCGGGCGTTGCAGGCGGCGCTCCGGTTACCGGTACCCGAAGGGGTCCAGGAGGTCCGCTCCCTTACGGTTGCGGCTCGGAGAGGCGCCGCACAGGCGGGCCGCCTGTGCCACTGTGGCGGGCCGAGCCGCGACCGAAGGGGAGCGGACGGCCGCAGCGTGCCAGCGTCCCAAACGAACGCTCCTGGAGGCTGCTCGATGATGGCGACCAGGGTTGTGGGACAGCGCATCCCGAAGATCGATGGGCCGGAGAAAGCGTCCGGCCGAGCCGTCTACACCGCCGACATCCGGCTCCCCGGCATGCTGTGGGGCAAGGTGTTGCGCAGCCCGCATCCCTACGCCCGCATCGTGCGCGTCGACGCCAGCAAGGCTCGCGCCCTGCCCGGCGTGCGCGCGGCGATCACCGGCCACGACATCCCCTTCACCCTGGTTGGATTGCGCCTCAGGGACCTGCCGGTGCTCGCCCGCGACGTGGTGCGCTTCATCGGCGAGCCCGTGGCGGCCGTGGCGGCCGACGACCTGGACGTAGCCGAGGCGGCCCTGGGCCTGATCGAGGTCGAGTACGAGGTCCTGGAGCCGCTGCTCGATCCCCTGGCCGCCATGCAGCCCGGGGCGCCGCTGCTCCACCCCGACCTGCTCAGCTACGAGTGCCTGCCGCCTGGTCTTCCCGAAGGCGTACCAAACGTCCACTGTTATGTCGAGCGGAGACGCGGGGACGTGCAGGCCGGGCTCGCACAGGCCGAACTGGTGGTCGAGTCCACCTACTCCAGCGCGATGATGCACCAGGCCTACCTGGAGCCTCACGCCTGCATCGTTCACCTCGACTCGGACGGACGCATCCACGTCTGGGCCACCAACAAGAGCCCGTACCGCGTGCGCAGGCAACTGGCGGAGGCGCTGGGCCTCCTGGAAGAGCGGGTCGTGGTGGAACTGGTGCGGGTGGGCGGCGAGTTCGGCGGCAAGGGCGCGCTGATGGACGTGCCGATCGCCTACTACCTGGCTCGAGCCAGCGGGCGCCCGGTGCGGATGGCCATGACCTACAGCGAGGAGTTCCTGGCCGGCCATCCGCGCCACCCTCTGGTGGTGACCTTCAAGACCGGGGTGGCCAGGGACGGCGCCATCGTGGCCCACCATGCCCTCGCCGTCTACGATGGAGGCGCGTACGGAGGCTACAAGCCAAGGCTCAACAGCGTCCTCACCGGCAGCTTCGAGCTGGGCGGCTGCTACCGCATCCCCAACGTGTTGTTGCAGAGCTACACCGTCTACACCAATCACCTGCCGGGTGGGTTCATGCGCGCCCCGGGCGACCCGCAGGCCATCTTCGGCGTCGAGAGCCACTTCGACATGGTGGCCCGACGCCTGGGCATGGACCCGCTGGAGTTTCGGCGCAAGAACGTGCTCCAACCCGGCGATACCGCCCCGGACGGCGAGCCGTGGCGAGACATCCGCGCGGCAGAGGTGCTGGCAGCCATAGAGGCGGCGAGCCGCTGGGGCCAGCGCGGGCCAGGGCACGTTGGGCGCGGCCTGGCCCTGGCCGACCGACACCTCGGCGGCGAGGAGAGCCAGACCCGGGTCACGCTGTTCGGCGATGGCCGGGTGCAGCTTACCACCGGGGTGCCGGATGCCGGCCAGGGCGCGCACACGGCCATGCAGCAGATCGCCGCCGAGGTGCTGACTCTGCCGCGCGGGCGGGTCACCATCAAGCTGGGCAATACCGATGAGGCGCCGTTCGACCCTGGCATCGGCGCCACCCGCCACACCCACATTGCCGGCCAGAGCACCTACCGCGGCGCGCTGGAGCTGGTCCGTCGGATGCGCGCCTGTCTGGCCGAGGAGATGGGCTGGCCCGAGGAGGAGATCATCCTCAGCAACGGCGCGTTCCACTGCCCGGGCCACGAGCCAGTGCCGTTCGAGGCGGTGGCCAGGCTGGCCGTCTCGGCCAACGGCAGCCCGGTCGAGTTCCTGTCCACCTACCGCAGCCCCGCGGTCGAGCACCACGCGTTCGTCGCCCAGGTGGCCGAGGTGGAGGTGGACCCGGAGACCGGCGCCTTCCGCGTGCGGCAACTGGTCACCGCCCACGATGCCGGGCAACTGATCAACCCCATGGCCGCCGAAGGACAGGTGGAGGGCGGGGCGATCCAGGGCCTGGGCTTCAGCGTGATGGAGGAGATGCGCCTGGAGGACGGGCGCGTCACCACCGTCAACCTGGGCGACTACAAGGTGCCCAGCGTGGCCGACATTCCCGAGCTGACGACCGTGTGGCTCGACGGGCAGGGCCCACTGCCCTTCGGCGGCAAGGCGATCGGCGAGCATGCCCTCGTCCCGACCGCAGCCGCGATCGGCAATGCGATCTACGATGCCGTCGGCGTCCGCCTCACCTCCACCCCCCTCACCGCCGAGAAGGTCTACGCAGCGCTCCATTCGAGTGCTGAGTGCTGAGTCCTGAGTCCTGAGT
>JACQUR010000268.1 GCA_016210245.1 Chloroflexota bacterium | reverse complement strand
GGCGGGCCTAGGACCTCCAGGTCCGCCCTTCAGGGCGGCGGCCCCCACCAGGTACACCGGAGTATTTCCGCAACCTTCATCAGGGCGGCGGCCCGACCGGCGGCGGGTCGGATTGCTTTGGCAACCTGCACCAGGCCGACGGCACTGACAGCGCCGGCTCAGCCTTTCCGACCCAGCCCGATCGGGTGCTCCACCTCTGGTGCGGGGGGACGCTCGACCGGCAGCGGCTCCCTCGGCCGCCCGTGAACCTCCGCCGAGCTCGGGCGCTGGACCCGACCCACGGGCGCCTCGCCGCCCCGCGTCTCGGCCATGCTACGGCTGTAGAGCCAGAAGCCGGCCGCGCCGACAACCACTCCAGCAAGAAAGCTGAACATAGCCCGCACAACCTCCCGTAGTCTCGGGCGCCGCCCGCGGCGCCCGGAGCAGTCTGGAGATCGCAGCACGGCAAGTCGTGCTGCGATCGCTCGAGACCCGCTCCACCCTGGTGGCGGCAACTTACATGCCAGTGGGCCGGCGCCAAGCGGTGGCCTCCGGCTTGCAGAGGCCTCTCAACTGATCGCTGCATCAAGGATCGAAGCATCGCCTGCGGCCCGTAGCGCGGGGGCTTGTCCCCCGCCCCGCGCCCCGGATGCTGAGTGCCCACGGCGGGGGACAAGCCCCCGCGCTACGGGCCCCGTGCGCGACATGAGAGGGATATGGAGAACCGTCCGACACCATCGTCCACCAATCTGGCCGCGGTCTTCTGGCTCCTGGCGGCCGTGGGTGTGTTTGCCCTGCTGGTGGTGCTGGCCTCGGGCGGGGCTGCCCGCGGCGAGCCGCAGGCTCCGGTGAGCCAGGTTGCGGCCGAGGTCAACGCCGGGCGCGTCACGCGCATCGTCGCCCGAGGCGACGGGCTCGAGATCGAGCTGAAAGGCGGCCAGCCTCTGTCCTCGCGCAAGGAGGCGGGGGTGAGCGTGCCGCAGACGCTGCGCGACTACGGCGTGGACCAGCAGGCCCTGGACGCGGTGATCGTCCAGGTGGAGACGCCCGCGGACTGGAGCTGGCTCTGGAACCTGGTCTGGCTGCTGCCCCTGCTGTTCTTCGCCAGCTTGCTCTTCTCGCTCCGACGCGGGGGTGAGGCCGGCATGGGGGACGCCAGCCAGGTCTTCGGCTTCGCCCGCTCGCGCGCCCGCAAGATCACCGGCGCGCGCCCGGAGGTGCGCTTCGACGACGTGGCCGGGATCGAGGAGGCGAAAGAGGAGCTTCAGGAGGTGGTCGAGTTCCTGAAGAGCCCCTGGAAGTTCTCGGCCCTGGGTGCCCGCATCCCCAAGGGAGTGCTGCTCGTCGGCCCCCCGGGCACGGGCAAGACGCTGCTCGCCCGCGCCGTGGCCGGCGAGGCGGGCGTGCCCTTCTTCAGCCAGGCCGCCTCCGAGTTCGTCGAGCTGTTCGTCGGCGTGGGCGCCAGCCGGGTGCGCGATCTGTTCCGTCAGGCCAGGGACAGCGCGCCCTGCATCGTGTTCATCGACGAGATCGACGCCGTGGGCCGCCGCCGCGGGGCCGGACTGAGCCACAGCCACGAGGAGCGCGAGCAGACCCTCAACCAGATCCTGGCCGAGCTGGATGGCTTCGATCCCCGCGCCAACATCGTGGTCATGGCGGCCACCAACCGCCCGGACGTGCTCGATCCGGCGCTCCTGCGGCCGGGCCGCTTCGACCGCCGCGTGATCCTGGAGAGCCCGGATCTGGACAGCCGCCTGGCGATCCTGCATGTCCACGCTCGGGGCAAGCCGCTCGAGAGCGAGGTGGACCTGGCCCGGCTGGCCCGGCTGACCCCGGGCTTCTCGGGCGCCGACCTGGAGAACCTGCTCAACGAGGCGGCGCTGCTGGCCGCGCGGCGCGGCAAGCGGCGCATCGGCATGGCCGAGCTGGAGGAAGCGGTCGACCGCATCGTGGTCGGGCCGCTGCGGCGAGGACATCGATTCCTCTCCCGCGAGCAGCAGGTGATCGCCTACCATGAGGCTGGCCACGCGCTGGCTGCGCACCTGCTGCCCAACACCGACCCGGTCCACAAGATCTCGATCGTCGCCCGCGGCCCCTCTGGCGGCCACACGCGCATCGTGCCGGAGGACGACCGCCGCCTCTGGACCCGCTCGCAGCTCGACGACACGCTAGCCTACACCCTGGCCGGCATGGCCGCAGAGGAGCTGGTCTTTGGCGAGCCGACCACCGGCCCCGGCAACGACCTGGAGCAAGCAACGCGCATGGCTCGCAAGATGGTGGTCGAGTACGGCATGAGCGAGCGGCTGGGCCCGATCTCCTTCGGCCACGACGACGAGAACGGCCTCATCCTGCTGGACGGGCGGCGCGAGTTCAGCGAGCAGACCGCGGCCCAGGCCGACGCCGAGGTGCGGCGCCTGGTCACCAACGCCCTCCACCGCGCCACCGCCCTCCTGCGCCAGCACCGCAACCGCCTCTCCACCCTGGCCGAGCGGCTGCTGGAGCACGAAACCCTCGAAGGTGAGGAGCTCCAGGAGGCGCTCGGGCCGGGGCGGAAGGCTGCCTGACGTCAGTCCCTCCTTTCGACGCGAGTGCTGAGTGCTGAGTCCGAGGAGACGGGCGGAAGGCTGCCTGGCCTCAGTCCCTCCTTTCAACTGCCACCAGCGGTGCGGGGCCGTGGCCCAGTGGTCTGTGACTCGTCAATTGCCAGGTCCACCCGCCGCCCTGAAGGTAACCGGTTCCGAGACCGCCCGCCATTGGCCCTTCTGCCCGGGACTCGTCCATTGCCAGGTCCACCCGCCGCCCTGAAGGGCGGGCCTGGGGGCCTGGCGGCTTGAGGCCCGCCCTTCAGGGCGGCGGGGGTGGAAGTCATCAGATCAGCGGTAACGCAGCCCCAGGCTGTTCACCCGGCTACCTCGGCCGCGCTCGCGGCCAGCCGTTCCAGCACGGCTGGCAGCTCGGCCAGGTGGCGCACTCGCCCGTGGGGCTGGAGGCCCAACTGCCGCCCGCGCTCGTAGTCGGTGTCGGGCCGGTCCAGCTCGCGCAGCACCGCCTTCAGGCCGGCGGCCTGGGCGCCGCCCACGTCGTCCACCAGGCGGTCGCCCACGAAGATGGCAGCCTGGGGCTCCAGCCCCAGTCGTTCCAGGGCGAGGGTGAAGACCTGGAGACTGGGCTTCCAGCGCCCGCACTCGGACGAGAAGACCAGGTCGTCGAAGTAGGGCAGCAGCCCGAAGCGCTCCAGGTCGCGGCGGTGCAGCTCGCCAGTGAACAGGGTGTTGGAGATCAGCCCCACCTTCAGCCCGCTGGCCTTCAGCAGCGCCAGCACCTCGGCCGCGCCCGGGTAGGGCTGGACGACAGAGGCCGCGGAGGCGCAGTAGGCGTCGACGGCGCGGCCCAGCAGGCCATCGGCCAGCGCCACCCCCTGCTCGAGGCAGGCGCCCTCGATGACGGTCGCCAGCGTAGGGCTGGCCTGGCCAGCGATGGCCTGCTCCCAGGCCTCGAAGATGCGCTCGATCAGGAGCCGGTAGAACGCCTCCGCCTCCAGGCGGTGTCCGTGCTCGGCCAACAGGTGGTAGAGGGCGGCGATGCCGCGGCCCTCCACCTCCCGCCAGGTCTCGCCCACCGGCACATACTCCAACAGCGTCCCCCCCAGGTCAAACAGCACACCCCGCAGCTCGCTCATCTCCTCACCCTCGTCGGTCTGCTGGAGTCTAACAGGTTCGGCCCCCAGAGCGCCCTGCGGGGAGTGTAGATGTGAGCGTGCAGAGTGGCGGTTAAAAATGCACACGGGACGCTCACAAATACACACCCCGCAGGGGGGGCGGG
>JACQUR010000240.1 GCA_016210245.1 Chloroflexota bacterium | reverse complement strand
CGCGTGGCCCAGGTGTCGGGCCCCGGCGTGGGCGTGGCGACGCTCAGCGCCGCGGGCACGCTGAAGCTCCCCTCCAGGTGCGTCGTTGCCAGGGCGACGTCGTCGGGCGCCGAGGTTAGCGGCGGCGCGCCGACAGCCACCACCAGTAGCGCCACCAGCCCCGGAGAAAGATGTTGCCGCAGCCAGCCTCGCACATCCATCGTACCCACCTCCCGCCTGTGGCAGCGCGCCATTCCACCACACCCGAACCGGGCGCAGTGAGGGTGCTGCCACCCGTTTCTCGCCGGGTATTACCGGTGCCGTGATTGGCTGCTGACGCCCACTCCCGTGCGTTCCGTGTCCGTGCCGCGCGCCTTCGACCGCGCGGTGTCCGCCCGGGGTGTGCGGACCAGGCAGCGGGTGGTCGACCGGAGTGTCCCAGTCACCGCCGGGTCGGCGCATACTCCCGTGCCTTGAATGGGCAGCGCGCGCCACCGTCGCCAAGAGCGGTCCGAGCGAACGAACGCCCGCCCGCTCCAGCAGCGCGCGCAGTCTACCACACACACCCGTCTCCCCGCAGCGTTCAGCCCGCGCGCCCAGCCTCCATCAGCTCGTACATGAGGGACACGATCTTATTGGTCGCATTGGCAACGGCAGGGCCAGCCGGTGGGCAGACAGCTCCTTCAGTCCGCTGGCGCGGCGGCCACAAGGTAGGGGCGAAGCACCCCCGGTGGCACAGGCGGCCCGCCTGTGTATCGGGAACGGATTGCTGCTGTGAAAATCGCCGACGGCCGGGCTGCTGTGGACGTAATTTTCATCCCCCGGCGGCGCCCCCGCAGGGGCATGGACAACTGTCAACGGATTCTTGGGAGCGGATTGTACGGATTGGAACGGATGGTTCCACGTCAAATCCGTTCCAATCCGTTCAATCCGCTCCCAAGAATCCGTTGACAGCAATCCGTTCCAGTTGCCGCGGGGCGGGAGACAAGCCCCCGTGCCACGCTTCTGCGCTCGCAACGAGGTCAAGATGTCTGTGCAGCGATCGGTAGTGCGGTCGCCATAGCTGCCCCGACCTGCTGGCGCGGGAAGTTGTTTCTTGACGAGCCCTAAGAGGGATCTGCATCACCTGGAGCGGCGGCTAGCGAGTTGGGGGGGCCGCTCGCCACTCCTTGACCGCCGCTCTGGCCTACGGCAGCAGCACGGCAGGGCTTCGAGTGGAGCAGGTTGCTCAGTTGCACTCGCAGAAATGAAAGCGAAGCAACCCGTTGGATGCCCTGGTGCCCAAGGGCGGCCTGCTACGGGATTGGTCCGACCATACCGACTCGACCCACCAATCCAGGCAGCTCACCAACGCTGGACAACGTACAGGATGCAAAGGAATACTACGGCATCTGGAGGAGGGCCAGGCAATCAATGAAATGGGAGAAGGCTCCGGAATCGCTGGTTCAGACGTTCGACGCGGCGCTGCCGGAGGACGCGCGCGTGGAGCGGCGCAAGATGTTCGGCTATCCATGCGCGTTCGTGGGCGGGAACATGTTCGCCGGGCTGCACGAGGCCAGGCTCATCGTGCGGCTGCCGGAGGAGGCGCGCGAGACGCTGCTCGCCCTGGAGGGTGCCTGCAGCTTCGAGCCGATGGCGGGGCGGCCGATGCGCGAGTACGTCGTGGTGCCACCCCAGGTCGTTGCCGACCCGGCGGCGCTGCGCGAGTGGGTGGGGCAGGCGTTCACGTACGGCTCGACGCTGGCGCCGAAGAGCGGGGAGAAGCGCACTGGAGATCGGAAGTCCCGATCCCGACGCTGAGGGTGCGCTCGGGGCGGCAGGCGGGATGTTTCCCCCGCGGCCTGGTGGGGGCGAGGCCCTGGGCGAGCTCTCGTGGTCGGGTGCCGAGTGGTAGCAGTCCCCAGGCGCTACACCGGGATGGCGCGCAACCGTGCCAGGGTGGGCAGCGGCTCCCCGATCAGCGGCAGGGCGTAGTCGCGGAACGCCTGAGAGGGCAGGCTGGCCTGGGGCTCCAGGTAGGACGCGGGCAGGCGCTTCTGCTGGTTGGCGATGTCCTGGAGCAGCGCGGTGTCCAGCGTGCAGGCGTAGGGCTCACCTGGCTGGCGCACCAGGATGACCATCTGGTCGGTCTGCCCGGCCAGGGCGCAGCGCACCGCCTGGCGGCCGACCAGCTCGGCCTCGGCGCGGTCGGTGGCCGAGACGGTGGCGGTCATCATCCGCTGGATAGAGCCGGGCTTGTCCAGGCGCGCCCGCAACCCTAGCTCGTCCTGGATGCGCCGCGCCAGGTACGCGCCCGGACTCTCGTGATAGGCGTGGCCAAAGGCATCCACGAACACCGGCGTGCCCTCGGCGCCCAGGACCTTGCCCGAGGGGTCGGGCTGGTTCTCGCACAGCGCCAGCACGGCGTAGCCCAGCGCCTGGTGGGCCCGCGCCACCTCGTCCAGGATCGCCTCCGCCGCGAGCGGCCGCTCCGGCACGTACACCAGGTGGGGCGCGTCCTCGGCCGAGCGCTTGCCCAGCATCGAGGCTGCCGCCAGCCAGCCGGCGTGGCGCCCCATCACCTCCACGATCTTGACCGGATCGGTGCGCCGCATCGCCTCCGTGTCGCGCCCCGCAGCCATCGTGGCCAGGGCCACGAAGCGCGCGGCGCTGCCGTAGCCGGGACAATGGTCGGTAAGGGGGAGGTCGTTGTCGATCGTCTTGGGCACGCCCATGACCCGCAGCTCGTAGCCTGCCTCGTGCGCCGCCTCCCCGACGCGGTGGGCGGTGTCGGCCGAGTCGTTGCCGCCGATGTAGATGAAGCAGCGGATGTCGTACTGGCGGAAGACGGCCAGCACCGCCTCCAGGTCGTCGTCCCGCAGCTTGTAGCGACACGAGCCCAGGGCTGCGGAGGGCGTGTGGGGCAGCAACGCCAGGGTTTCCGGCGCCTCCTGGCCCAGGTCGATCAGCTCGCGCCGCAGCACGCCCTCGATGCCGTGCAGCGAGCCCACCACCCCGCTGACCTGCGAACTGGCCAGCGCCTCGTCGAGCACGCCGAACAGGGAGGCGTTGATGACCGCCGTGGGGCCGCCGGATTGGCCGACGAGCAGCTTCATCTCTTCAGTCCCGAGTCCTGAGCTAGGCTTTGTCCATTTACGCTGCGAACGCCAGGGTGTCGGTGAGGCGCTCCCAGAGCGCCCGCGGGATTTTCACCATGTCGGGTTCCTCGGGGGACCTACGAGGCCGGGGAGTTCGGCGCAGTAGCGCGTCCTGGAAGCGCAGGGCATTCATGATGTATAATGT
>JACQUR010000024.1 GCA_016210245.1 Chloroflexota bacterium | reverse complement strand
GTCAGGGCGTTGAAGGCCGTCTCGACCTCTTGCCGCAGCCCGTTGAGCCAGCGCTCCTCCTCAAGCACTACCCTACCTGGCTCGCACCTTCCTGCGCTTCCTTTTCACCCCCACGAATTCTGCATCAAGCGTCTCACGGTCGCGGCTCGGATAGCACCCTACGAATCAGGAGTAACAGCGCACCAGGCTTAGATGCCCCGCTCCTGCTGAAGCGCACGGCGCGTTTCCTCAACCGTCTCAGCGGTGAGGGGCTCGGTCTCCACCTCGGGAACTGCGACCAGGAGCAGCCCCTTGCGCACCAGCCTGACCGGCAACGTGGCGGGCTCGATCTCGATTCGCCCATCGCGCCAGCGCACGTCCAACACCATCCCGGGTCGGAGTCCCGCTCGGTGGCGGATCTCCTTGGGGATCACCAGCCGACCAGCAGCGTCTATGGTAGTGCTCATGCCATCGATTCTACTAGAGCCGCAGCGGCCTCGGCGGCGTGAGCACCGCCTGGGGGTTGTCGCGCCAGAGAGAGGGGTCGGCGTCCACGAAGACCTCCACCTCGTGGCCGTCCGGGTCCAGCACGTAGATGCTCTGGCTGACCACGTGGTCGGAGGTGCCCACGATGGAGACGCCGGCGTCGACCAGTTCGGCGTACGCCTGGCGCAGCTCGTCCAGACTGTCGCCGACCTTGACGCCGAGGTGGTAGAGCCCGACGCGGGGATGGGGTGGCATGGGCGCCGCGTCTGGCCCTACTTCGAGCAGCAGCAACTCGTGGTGGGTGCGGCCGGCGGTCAGGGCCGCGGCGCGCCCCCAGATGCGGCCCACCTCGCGGAAGCCCAGCAGGTCGCGGTAGAAGCCGAGCGCGCGCTCCAGGTCGCGCACGTAGAGCACCGCGTGGCCAAGTTCTCTGGCTCGCATTTCAGCCCTCAGTTTTCCAGCATTCAGTAACCAGGAACGGCGAAGCGCTTGACCCCTCCTGGCCACTGACGACTGACTGCTGACCGCTCAGCCCTCAGCGCGCCTGGACTCCCTCCGGCACGAGCCAGCGGGCGCCGTAGGCGCGCAGGGCCTCGATCACGGGCAGGGCGTCGTGGCCCTTTGGGGTAAGCGCGTACTCGACCCGGGGTGGGATCTCGTTGAAGCTGGTGCGGGTGACGACGCCTCGCTCATCGAGCTCGCGCAGCCTGGCGGCGAGCATGCTGGGACTGATGCCCTCACCGGACCGCTCCAACTCCTTGAAGCGGCGCGGCCCGCCCGCCAGGTTGCGCAGGACGATGAGCGTCCACCGGTCGCCCAGGAGCTTGGCTGCCTCGGCCACGGGGCAGACTTCTCCGCTCATGGCCTCCACCTCCACACATCCAGTATAACACGCGCACTTGACGTCTCGTAGCAACGCTGCTACTACTATCGTAGCAACTACTCGTGCGGTATCAGAAAGTCGTGAGGCCCCCTGTGCTCGATCGGTGGTCTGGTGGGGTGCCGACGACGCGCCGGTGTGCGACCTGGCAACCGGCTCGTGCGTGATACCGGGCAATGAGGAGGGGCGAGATGGCAGCGACGGTTGAGATCACCTACTTCACCGACCCGTACTGCTCGTGGTGCTGGGCCACGGAGCCGATGCTCTACCGGATGCGCGAAACCTACCGCGACCAGCTTCGCGTGCGCTACGTGCTGGGCGGCCTGGTGCGAGACATGGCCGAGTTCTACGACGCCTCGAACGACATCAGTACTGCCGCCCAGGTGGCGCCCCACTGGCGCATGGTCTCGGAGCGCACGGGCCAGCCGATCGACGAGCGGCTCATGGAGGACATCACCAATCCGCACTTCTCCACCTGGCCGGCCTGCACGGCCGCCAAGGCCGCGCAGGAGCAGGGCGAGGCCGTGGGCGAGCGGTTCCTGCGCCGCCTGCGCCGCGCTGCCCTGGCCGAGCGCACCCTGGTCTCGGACCACGAGGTGCAGGTGCGGCTCGCGGGCGAGGTAGCGGGGCTGGACCTGGAGCGCTGGCGGGCGGACCTGGAGAGCGGCCGGGCCGAGGCAGCCTTCCAGCGCGACCTGGCCGAGTGCCGGCGCTACGGCGCGACGGGCTTCCCCACGCTGCTGTTCCGCTACGTGGGCCCCGTGGCCCTGGCCGGGGACCAGCGCGGCTACCTGGTGGGTGGCCACCGCGCCTACGCCACCTACCAGCAGGTGCTGCAGCGCGTTGCCCCCGGGCTGCCGGAGCATGCCCCGCGAGAGCTGCTGGCCCTGCTGGCCGAGGCCGGCCCGCTGACCACGCGGGAGCTGAGCGAGGTCTACGGCCTCGGCCCGGCAGAGATGCGGACGGAGCTGGACGCGCGAGCGAGCGAGGGCAGGGTGCGGATGAGGGAGGCCAGAGGGGGAGAGTTCTGGGAGGCGGTGGCGTAAGCCGCCTCCTGGGAGCGCAGCCGTCTCGGCTGCGCGCCGTGGCTAGAACTATCATCCTGAAGCGCCGGCCCGACGCCCCCAGGCCCGCCCTTCAGGACGGCAGGCTCCTCGTGAGCAAGAAGAACTGTGCGCGTGGGTCTGCCCAGTTGCGGTGTCGGGAGGTCGTAGGGGCAGACGGCCCTGTCTGCCCGCCGCCCCGAGGGCGGCGGGGCGACAGAGCCGTCGCCCCCTACGGCTCCGCCATACCCGGCACAGCAACCGGTCACACCCTTCCCGTGCGCTGGTGCAGGTTTTCGATGCGGGTGCGGTACAATCACGCACGAAACCACAGCCATGGGGCACTCATGGGAGGCGCGGGGCGCGTGTCGGTCCAGCCACTGGTCACAATCGGCCGAACAACCATCGAAGTCCTGGCAGGCGAATTGCTCGACCAGCCGGTCGAGGCGATCCTGCTGTCCGCCAACAACGGGCTGAAGGCCAACCAGACGAAGTGGTCCTGGTCGCGAGAGGTGGAGCAGCGCGCCGGCGCTGCGTATACGGCGGAATGCCGCGACGTCGTGGCAGCCGCAGGCACGAATGGCCTGGCCCAGGGGAGCGCGGTCGTCACTGGAGCTGGGTGCCTCGCCCACCATCGGGAACTCCGCTGGATCCTGCAGGCTATTACGATCGGCTACCGGCCTGGCCAACGCGCGCCTGCCACGCCAGCGATCGTCTACGGCGCTGTTCGGGCAGCGCTCGAACGAGCAGAAACCTTCCGCGTTGCGAGCGTAGCCACCTATCTCATGGCGATTCGTCCAGGGTACGGCGCTCCGTCACCCGAGGCGCTGGCCGGCGCGCTGATGCGCGCCCTGCTCGATCACGCGGCGGTCGCCACATCTGTGCAGCGAGTGGTGGTCTGCGAATCGAACCAGAGTCGACTCGATCTGGCCCTGAGTGCGCTGGAGCAGGGCGCTGAAGAGCGTCGCTGCGGGCGTCTCGCCGAGACGGATGCGTGAGGCACTGAAACCGAGAACGAAGTTCATGCACAAGTCGGAGCATTGCCTGGCCTCGTGCTGGTAACAGAGGCGGCGCGGTCAAACACGGAAAAGGAACTTGACCGACTGTGGCGCGACTATGTGGTGGTTCGCGGGATGGTACGTCTGATGGCAGCCGAAGGGTGTGACCAGGTTCTGTGCAGGCGGTCGCCGAGCCGTATGGGGCGACGGCCCGGTCGCCCCGCCGCCCCGAGGGCGGCAAGGCGTGGTGGCCAGGGGGCCGGCCAGCAGCTCTCCTCC
>JACQUR010000238.1 GCA_016210245.1 Chloroflexota bacterium | reverse complement strand
CGGGGTAATGCCCGTGGAGGGAAGGGCCGGAGCACGGTCTCGGGACCGCAGCGCCTGCAACCAAGTGCGTGGACAGCGCCGGACCTATCGGCCACCGCGCCAGCCTCCCACTCTACCCCGGCACGTCACCGACGAGGCGTGCCGATCAGGAACGTGTGGTGTGTCCGCGCGATCGACCAGCCCGCCTGGGCCGGGCGCGGTTGCTCCCCGGTGGGGACGGCCGTAATGGGGAAGTCGCGCTGGCCCGGACAGCTCAGTGCGTGCCAGCGGTCCAGCAGCGCCCGCGCCTCCGGGGCAGCCTCGGCATCGGCGTAGTGGAGCAACTCCGAGGTGGTGATCACCGTCGCCCCGCGCCCGGTGGGCCCGACCAGGCCGAGCGCGTAGCCCTTGAAGCCGTAGCGGTCGTGGCCGGAGCGGAGGCGAAAGGCGCGACTGCCCACCTCCATGCCCAACAGCAGCGCCAGCCCCCCCTGGTGCTGCAGATCGGACGGGGCCGGCGCCCGCTCGCGGGCAATCGGCCGCCAGCGGCCCGGGCCCGGTCGACTGTTGCGGAGCGCCTGGAAGAAGGCCCGCGCCTGGAGTGACTCGGCCAGCAGCACCAGCCCTTCCTCTGGTGGGCCCGAGGTGAGCGCCAGGGCGGGCTCGGCGAGGCGGGGATGGGCCATCTGGCCCTGCATGTACATGAACGCGCCCAGCGAGCCGCTGCGGGCGACCAGGCTGCGGCCCTCCCGGCGGAAGGCGGGGATGAGGGCGAGGCGGAGGGGCTCATGCAAGGTCAGGGGCACCAGCAGCAGGCCACCTTCCTTCAACTGCTGGACCCAGGCCGGGGAGAGATCGTACTGCTGCACGGTGACGACGATGCGGTCGTACGGCGCGCGGGCGCACCACCCGGCTGCGCCGTCGCCCGAGACGACCTGCACCTCGGGCAAGCCCGCCTGAGCCAGGTGCGTCTGGGCCGCGCTGGCCATCTCCGGGTCGATGTCCACGCTCACCACCCGGCCCCGCGGACCCACCAGCCGCGCCAGGAGCGCGGCGTTGTAGCCCGTGCCTGCTCCGATCTCCAGCACGCGTTGCCCGGGGGCCAGCTCGAGCACCTCCAGCATGTCGGCCATGAGGGCTGGTTGCGAGGAGGAGCTGCGCGGCTCGCCATCCACCCGCTTCACCACGATCGCCTCGTCCTGGTACACCTGCTCCAACGGGAGATGGGGCAGGAAGTACTCGCGCGGCAGCACCAGGAAGGCCTCGGCCACCTCTTGCGAGCGGATGGCCTGCTCGGCCCACAGGTGCTTCACCAGGTCCTGCCGCAAACAGGCAGACCGCCATGCATCCCACATGGCTCCATTATAGGGTTGGAGGTTGGAGGTTGGAGGTTGGACGGGTTGGAGGTTGGAGGTTGGATCCAACCTCCAACCTCCAACCCTTCAACCTCCAGCCTTTTTCTGGTACACTCAGCCCCAGCCGGGGCGCAGCCGGTGTAACCGCGGCGCCTCGTGTCCGTTACAACATGCTGCCATGCAGGTGACAACACTGACTGGTCTTGCGGGGACGCAGCGGGTCGCGGCGCTGGGCGGGGAGAGCTTCGAGCAAGCCTTCCACGACTATCAGCCTGGCCTGTACACCTACCTGCTGCGCATGATCGGCAATCCGGACGACGCCTACGATCTCGCCCTGGCCAGTTTCGAGAAGGCGTACCGCGCCTGGTCGCGGGCACCCTCCGGCGTGGAGCTCAAGCCCTGGCTCTACCGCATTGCGACCAACACCTGTCTGGATGAGCTGCGGCGGCGCAAGCTCGTGCGCTGGCTGCCCTGGGACGGCTTCGTGCAATGGTTCCACCCCAGCCAGGTCGCGCCGGAGAACCCCGAGCGCGAGGTGGTGCGGGGCGAGCAGACGGAGTTGGTCCGACGGGCGATGGACCAACTGCCGGAGCGCTACCGGGCGTGCCTGGTGCTGCGCGAGTGCGAGGAGCTCTCGTGCGAGGAGATCGCGGACGTCCTGGGCATGACCCGTGGCGCGGTGAAGACCACCCTGTTCCGGGCGCGCGAGCGCCTGCGCAAGGTGTACGAGGCGATGGGAGGCGAGGCGCTGGATGGCTGAGCGACACCCGGCCGAGCGCGAGCGTACCCGCCTGTCTGCCTACCGCGACGGAGAGCTGGACCTGGCCGAGCGTCAGGAGGTGGCTGCCCACCTGAGGACGTGTGCTGCCTGCCAGCGCGTGCTGTGCGACTACACCCACCTGGGCAACGCCCTCCGCGAGCAGGTGCCCGTGGCGCCGCTGGCCGCGATGCGAGTCGACCTGCGCCTGCGCCTGCATGTCCCCCGTCGTCAACCGTGGCCGGTGCGGCTCTTGCCTCGCCTGGGGGCCACGGCCTCCGCTTTGCTCGCCCTCCTTGCCGTCGCCACGCTCGGCGGCCTGCCCATGGGCCAGCCTCTCGGCCCATTCGGGGCGCAACTGGGCGTGCCGGTCACCGCTTCGTTGCGGCTGCCCCTGCCTGGCCTGGCGCAGCCGGCTGCGACCCAGCCGTCGAGATCCGCTGCCTCGGCGCGCTGCGCTCAGCCACTGCCTGGCGTGGCCGCCGCCACCGCGCAGCGTCCCGAGGTGCAGGCGGCGCTCGGCTGCGCCACGGACGCTCCTCGGGTGCTGGGCCTGGTGTCGCAGCCCTTCGAGCGCGGCACGTTGCTCCGCCGCAGCGACACGCGCGAGGTGTACGCCCTCACCAGCGACGGCCGCTGGCGCCAGTATGCCGATCCTGGCCCGAGCCCGCAGCCTGTCAGCCTGTCGCTCGGCGGCGACCCCGCTGAGCTGAGCGTCTGGTTCTGGCGGGTGTGGTCCGAGCGCCCGGACCTGCCCCCGCTGCTTGGCCGGGTCGCGGGCAGCCATCAGCAGTTCCAGGGCCTGGTGCAAACGTACGAGCGGGGCGCGGCGCTTTGGGACGCCAGCGGCCTGATGTACGTGCTCGTCGACAGCGGCCAGTCGCTCTTCTACGCGGACCAGCGAGGCGGCCAGCCGGGCAGGGGCGAGGCACCGCCGCCGCGGCCCACGCTGGAGGCCGTCCGCCCCAGCGCTGGCGTGCCGATCTAAGAAGGAGTTCAGATTTGAGAGTGCAGAGTGCAGATTGAAATCTGCACTCTGCACTCTCAAATCTGAACT
>JACQUR010000247.1 GCA_016210245.1 Chloroflexota bacterium | reverse complement strand
GGCGAGGGCGGGCTCGCCCGGGGCCGGTCGGCCACCAGGCGTGGGGCGGCTCGCCCGCGCAGGCAGGATGCCTGCGCTCCCAGAAAGGACGGCGCTCCGCGCGGAAACGTGACCCGCACCCGCGCAGGTCCTGCTGGAGGACCAGCTTCGCGCGAGAGACTATCACCTATGATAGTATTATGGATGATAGTATCTCACTCGGGCCACGGCCTCGCGGGGGAGCCATGCCGTTTGTCGATCGCACTCGAGAGCTGCAGACGTTGGACCGCTTCTGGCGCTCCGGTCGGGCCGAGTGTCTCCCGGTGACCGGCCGCCGCGCGGCTGTATGTAGAGCCCGACACGGTGTTCGCCGCCCATCACCAGGCCTACGATCGTCCCCAGGCTCTGGCCGTCCTGCGAGCGATCGCCCACGGAGATCGTCGAGCGGTCCGGCGTGCCCGCCGGCTCCCTGCCGCGCGTGCTGGAGCCCTTGATCGGCGACCTCGGCCTCGTGCAGCGCGTCCTGCCCGCCACCGAGACCGGGCCATCGAAGGCGTATCGCACGCAGTACCATCTGACCGACAACTTCTTCCGTTTCTGGTTCAGGTTCATCGAGCCGAACAGGGGCGTCATCGAGTTCGGTGGCGGAGAGCGCCTCGTGGACAGCATCCTCCAACACCTGCCCGAGTACATGGGTGGTCCCTTCGAGGAGCTCTGCCGCGACTGGGTGCGTCTGGCCGTCGGCGCTGGCGTGGTGCAAGCTCCGGTCGCGAAGGTGGGGACGTGGTGGGCAGAGCACGACCAGCTCGACGTGGTCGGTCTGAATGCCGCCGATGAGGTCGTCCTGGCCGGTGAGTGCAAGTGGCAGGCCGGGGGATTCGACTGGCAGGACCTCGAGCACTATCTCGCCCACCTTCGCGCCCTTGGCCCGCGTGTCCGGCCGGACATCGCCCATCTGCTCTTCAGCACGGCTGGCTTCGCGGAATCCGTCCTGGCCTGGGCCGCGCGCGGCAACGCCCGAACGCTCGGGCCGGCCGACCTGCTCGCACCCTTCCCGCAGCCCTGACCGGCGATCGGCAAGAGTGGGATCTGCATGCCGCAGTGAACGTCTCCTCCGGGGAGGACGGTTCACCACGGAGCCACGGAGACACGGAGTCTTCTTAAGAAAAGCCCTCCGTGACTCCGTGTCTCCGTGGTGAACGTCTCCTCACCAGCGAAACCAGGAGAGGTTCACCTTGCCCTTGGTCTAGGGCCGTCCGCGCAACCTGGCCGTTGCCTCCGCATCGATCGCCAGCGTCTCGGGGTCCAGCGCCACCCTGTACACCTCGCGGGCCGCTTCCACTGAGACGTAGCCGTTCAACACGTCCGCCAGCACCCGCTCCGGCTCCCGCTGTACGGGGTCGCCATACCCGCCCCCGCCGGGCATCTCGAGGCGGATGGTGTCGCCCGCGCGCATCTCGATGGTCTCCAGCGGGCCGAGGACGCGCTCGCGCTCGGTTCCCGGGTTGAGCACCGCCCGCGCCGGCGGGGGCGCCTGGCCGCCCAGCACGCCCCAGCTCGAGTGCGCAAACTGGTGGCCCAGCCGCAGCGTGAACAGCCCATCCCCCAGCAGCTCGTACTCCTTGCGCGTGCCAGGGCCGCCCCGGAAGCGCCCCGCCCCGGCCGTGTCCGCCACCCACTCGTGCCGCCGCACGCGGACCGGATACTCGGTCTCCAGGATCTCGATCGGGGTGTGCGGGGTGATGTGGCTGATCGCCATCACCGGGTAGGTCCCGTCGTGCTCGGCGGTCGCGCCCAGGGCAGTGATCACGATCTCGTACTGGATCGCCTGCTTGCCCGCCGGGGTCTGGCGGTAGCCGACCGCGATGGCCCCGCCCCCAAAGCCTGCCGCGCCGACCGCCCGCCGCGGATTGAAGCGGGCCAGCGCCTTCAGGATGGTGCTGTACACTACCACGGTCAGCCCGAAGTAGTTGTTCACCGGGGCCGGCCAGCGCGCGTTGGTGATCTTGCCCTCCGGATTCACGAACGCGATCGGCCGGCGCGCCCCGTCGTTGATCGGGATGGTCGGGTCCAGGGAGGTCAGCAGCGCCAGCAGGGCCGCCGTCTCGGCCTGCTGCGGGCGGAGGTTGATCGGCCCCTTCACCTGGTCGTTCATCTGGCTGTAGTCGACGACGACCTCGTCCCCCCGCTTGCTGAGCTTCACGTGCAGCCGCAGCGGCCGGTCCAGGTCCACCCCATCGTGGTCCACCCAGCCCTCCGCCTCCGCCTCACCATCCGGCCAGCTCGCCAACCCCTGGCGCACGCGCCGCTCGGAGAGCCGCTGCAGCTCGGCGAACGCGCGCCGCAGCGGGTCCGTGCCGTACTCAGCGCACAGCTCGCGCAGGCGCTGGACGCCGACCCGCGTGCAGCCGACCTGGGCCCGGATGTCGCCGGCCACGATCTCGGGCGCGCGGCTGTTACGCTTGACGATGGCCTCGACCTCCTTCACCACCCCGTCCCTGGTCCAGTAGCGCACCCCGGGCAGGAGCAGGCCGTCGTGGAAGATCTCCCGCGCCGCCGCGCCCGAGGAGCCCGGCACCAGCCCGCCCAGGTCGGTCTTGTGGGCGATGCTCACGCAGAAGCCCAGCACCGCTCCGTCCACGAAGACCGGAGTGACGATCACCAGGTCGGGCACGTGCAGGTTCCCGCCCGAGTAGGGGTCGGTCAGGATGAAGCTATCCCCGTCTCGCATCTGCTCGAGCGCATAGTTTCGCAGGACGCCGCGGACGCTGTAGTAGTAGGGGAACAGGTGATAGGGCGCGCCGGAGGCGGCCACCGTGTGCCCCTCGGCATCGCACAGGCCGGCCGAGCCGTCGAAGGACTCGCGCAGAATAGTCGAGTAGCCGCTGTGGAACAGCAGGTACTCCATGGTCGAGACGATCTCGCGCAGCCGGTTGTTGATCACCTCGAGCGTGATCGGGTCCAGCTCCATTCCACCTCCCCCGAGTGCTGAGTCCTGAGTCCTGAGTGAGGTCCTCATACTCAGGACTCAGGACTCAGGACTCAGGACTCAGGACTCAGCACTCAGGACTCAGGACTCAGGACTCGGCTTCAGCGCAGCATCAGCATGGACTCCAGCCGCTCCTTGGCGGCCGCGGCGACGGCTACGTAGAGCAGGTCGCCCGTCTCCAGGGTCGCCAGGGGGCTGGGGATGAAGGCGCGCCCGGCGCGCACGATGGCCACCACCTGGACCTCCTCGGGCACGTTGAGGTGCAGCACCTCGTGGCCGGCCAGGGGGGCGCTCACCTCGACCTCTACCACCTCCACCTCGGCGTTGGCGACGGTGAGGACGCTGGTGAGGCCAAGGTGGAGGATGAGGTCGCGGATCTTGTTGGCCCCCCAGGTAGTGGACGAGATGGTGGGCACGCCCAGCCGGCGGTAGATGTCTGCCCGGACCGGGTCGTAGATGCGGGCCACCACCTGGGGGACACGGAAGCGCCGGCGCGCCATGGCCGCCAGGACGTAGTTGGTGTTGTCGCCCGCGGTGACGGTGGCGAAGGCGTCGGTGCGCTCGATGCCGGCCTGGCGCAGGATCTCCAGGTCGAACGCATCGCCCTCGACGGCGCGCCCGGCGAAGGTCGGGGGCAGCCGCCGGAAGGCGGCGGGATTGCGATCAACGATCGCCACCTGGTGGCCGTCCTGGGCAAGCAGGGTAGCCAGCAGGGCGCCCACCCGGCCGCAGCCGACGATGACCACACGCATCAGTCCCTCCTCCGTATGTCCCGGATTGTCCGCCGGCTGGCCACGCGGGCCCGCACAGGCGAGCCGCCTGTGCCACCGGTGAATGGCCCAGGTTATCCCTTTCTTCGTGCCAGCCACTTGCGGGCCTCCTCGGCGAGGAGCACGGCCGGGCCGAAGGTGGCGGCCACGGCCCACTCGGCCGGCCCCAGGGCGGCGGTGCCGAAGATGGCCTGGAGGGGTGGCAGGTAGACGATGGCCGCCGCCACCAGCAGTTCGAAGGCCACGCCCCAGAGTACCCACCGATTGCTCAGCAGCCCCACCCGAAAGACAGACTCCCGCTCCGTCCGGGCGGCGAAGACCGTGCCCACCTGGGTGGCCACGATGCCCAGGAAGGCCATCGTGCTCGCCTGGAGGTAGAGCGGGTCGTTGGCGGCCAGAGCCAGGCCCGGGCTCCAGCCGCCCCGCGCCAGCACCCAGAAGAAGCCGCCCATCACGAAAACCGATTCGATCAGTCCGAGGAACAGGTACGCCCGCAGCAGGATGGGGGCGGTGAGCAGGCGCTCCTTGCGGGGGCGTGGGGGGCGGTCCATGATCCCCGGCTCCGGCGCCTCCAGACCAAGGGCCAGGGCGGGCAGGGTTTCCGTGCCCACGTCGATGGCCAGGATCTGCATGGCGTTGATGGCCAGCGGCACGCGGAAGAGGGCGAAGGCGACGAAGGGCACCGCCTCGGGTCCCAGGTGGGCGAAGATGTAGACGATGAACTTGCGGATGTTCTCGAAGACCACTCGCCCCTGCTCCACCGCGGCCACGATGGTGGCGAAGTTGTCGTCCGCCAGGAGGATGGCCGCGGCCTCCTTGGCCACGTCGGTGCCAGTGATGCCCATGGCCACGCCCACGTCGGCGCGCTTCAGAGCCGGGGCATCGTTCACCCCGTCGCCGGTCATGGCGACCCGCTCCCCCATCGCCTGGAGAGCTGCCGCGATGCGCAGCTTGTGCTCCGGGGAGACCCGGGCGAACAGCAACTCGCGCTCGGCCAGCACGCGGCGCAACTCCTGGTCGTCCAGCCGGTCCAGGTCCGCCCCCGTGATGGTACGCGGCCGGCCGCGCACCAGGCCGATGCGGCGGGCCACCGCCTCGGCGGTCAGCCCGTAGTCGCCGGTAATCATGATCACCCGGATGCCAGCCCGTCGACCGGTGGCGATGGCCTCGGCCACCTCGGGGCGCGGCGGGTCCTGCATGGCCAGCAGCCCCACGAAAGTGAGGTCCTGCTCGACCTGGGCGGCGTCGCGCTCGTCCAGCCCGCGTGGGAGCTCGCGCCAGGCCACGGCCAGCACGCGCAGCGCTTCGGCGGCGAAGGCGTCGTTGGCGGCCAGGATGCTCCGCCGCGACTCCTCCCCCAGCTCCACCACCTGTCCCTGCCAGCAGGCGCGGCGGCACAGGGCCAGCACCTCGCGGGGCGCGCCCTTCACGTAGGCCGCCAGGCGCCCGTCCACCTGGTGAACCGTGGCCATGCGCTTGCGGACCGAGTCGAAGGGCAGCTCGAACACGCGTGGGGTCGCCCCGGCCTCGGCCTCCAGGTCCAGGCCGGCTTTGCGCGCAGCCACCAGCAACGCGGCCTCGGTGGGGTCGCCGACAATCTCCCAACGGGGGAGAAGCGGGGAGGCGGAGACGGACCTCTCCCCCAGCCCCTCCCCGGCGCGGGGAGGGGTGCCGCGCCGGTCCCTTTCTGTCTCCCCCTTCCCTGGTAGGGAAGGGGGCGAGGGGGTTAGGTTGGGGGACACTGGGCCGGACCTCTCCCCCAGCCCCTCCCCGGCGCGGGGAGGGGTGCCGCGCCGGTCCCTTTCTGTCTCCCCCTTCCCTGGTAGGGACGAGGGCCGGGGGGTTAGGTTGGTCGGGGTCGGGGGGTTGGGTGGGAACGCGAGGCGAGGAGGCACCAGGCGGGCGTTGTTGCACAGGGCGGCGGCGCGGAGCAGCAAGCGCAGGTCGCCGCTGGCCGGCGGCGCCACCGCTCGGCCGCCGAGGCGAAACTCGCCCGTCGGGGCATAGCCGACGCCGGACACCTCCAGCGTCTGCCCGGCCAGCCAGGCGGCCCGCACGGTCATCTCGTTCTGGGTCAGGGTGCCCGTCTTGTCGGTGCAGATGGCGGTCACACCCCCGAGGGCCTCGACCGCGGACAGGCGCTTGACGATGGCGCGGCGCGCGGCCAGACGGCGGACGCCCACGGCCAGGGCGAGGGTGAGGGTGGGCAGCAGGCCCTCGGGCACGTTGGCCACGATCATGCCGATGGCGAAGACCAGGCTGTCGCGCGGCTCCAGACGGCCCAGCTCGGCGCCCACCAGGTAGAAGGCCAGGCCGGCCAGCACAGCCAGGGCGGCGATCGCGTAGGCCACCCAGCGCACCTCCCGCTGGAGCGGGCTGGGCTGCTCGCCCAGCGCCTGGGTGGCGCTGGCGATGCGGCCGAACTCGGTCTTCATCCCGGTCGCGTGGGCCACGGCGCGCCCGCGGCCGGAAACGGTGGTGGTGCCGGCGAAGACCAGGTTGGGGGCCTCCAGCGCGCTCATCCGGTTCGGGGGCACCGGGTCCGCGGAGCGAGGGACCGGGTAGGACTCGCCGGTCAGGGGGGAGTTGTCCGCCCGCAGGTCGAACGCCTCCACCACTCGCGCGTCGGCCGAGACGCGATCGCCGGCCTCGAGCAGCAGGAGATCGCCCGGTACCAGGTCCTCCGCCAGCACCTCGCGCGGCTCGCCCTCGCGCAGCACCCTTGCCCGGGCCGGGAACAGGCGCTTCAGGGCCTCCAGCGCTCGCTCGGCCTGGAACTCCTGCCAGAAACTGAAGGCGGCGTTCAGGAAGATGACGGCGATGATGGCCCAGCCCAGCTCGACCGAGCCCGAGAAGAAGGCCAGGCCGGCGCTCACCCACAACAGGAGGGCGAAGGGCTGGTAGAGGTTGGCCAGGAAGCGGATGGGCAGGGGGGTGCGGGGCGCCTCCTGGATGCGGTTGGGCCCATAGCGTGCGAGGCGCCGCCGCGCCTCGGCCTCGCTCAGGCCCCCCGGCGCGCTGTCCAGCGCCGCGTAGACCTGGTCGGTCGGAAGAGCGTAGATCTCGGCTGGCATCAGTGGTTGGGGCGCAAGAGGTGTGCCGGTCAGGCCACATCCGGGTGGTCACTGGTGCTTGGCGCGGCTGATGGAGACGGCCGGTCTTCCCTGGTGGGGCGGGCGCGTCGACCGTGGCGGGGGCGAGGGCTGGCGCGCGCAGGCGCCGCAGCAGCAGGGGCAGGGTCCACATGGCGAGCAGCACCTCGCCGACGGTCGTCCGCTCGTCGCCCAGGAGGGCGCTCAGCCACAGCGTGGAGGCCATGAGC
>JACQUR010000245.1 GCA_016210245.1 Chloroflexota bacterium | reverse complement strand
TCTGCACTCTCAAATCTGCACTCTCAAATCTCAAATCTGCACTCTACTCAGATGAGTAGCTCATCGCCGATGATCCGGTCGCGCTTCAACTCCTCAATCTCGGACTCGGAGAGTCCGAGCAGGTCCCGCAGGACGAGCTCGTTGTGCTCCCCGAGCAGCGGTGCGGGCTGCCGCACCTGGGCCGGCGTGCGGGAGAGCCGAGCCGTCGGGCCGGGGTAGCGGTGGCGCCCGACGTAGCGGCGCTCGATTTCGAAGAAGAACTCCCGGGCCGCTAACTGCGGGTCGGCCAGCAGATCTGGCGCGTCCTGCACCGCGCCGGCCGCGACGCCGGCTGCCTGAAGGCGACGCGCGACCTCGTGCTTGTCCAGGCCGCACGTCCACTCGGCGATGATCGCGTCGAGCGCATCGTGGTGCCGACGGCGCTGGCTGGGGATGGTGAAGCGCGGGTCCTCGGCCAACTCCGGCTGGCCAAGGGCCTCGCACAGGGCACGCCACTCGGCGTCGGAGGCCACACCCAGCACGACCCACTGGTCGTGTCCGGCGGCCGGATAGCAGCCGTGGGGCACCATCCAGCGGCTCCGGTTCCCGATGCGTGGCCAGATGCGCCGGTTCAGGAACCAGTCCATGATCGGGCCGCCGAGGTGCGGAATGAGCGCTTCCACCTGCGCTACTTCGATGTGCTGGCCCTGGCCGGTGCGGCGGCGGTGGAAGAGGGCCATCATCACCGCGGTGGCCGCGTTCAGCCCGGCCACGGGGTCGCCGTAGGAGATGCTCTGCAGGGTAGGCGAGCCGCCCTCGTAACCGCACAGCGCCACCAGCCCGGCCATCGACTCGGTCGTCTGGCCGTACGCGGCGTAGTCCTTCCAGGGGCCGCTCATCCCAAAACCTGGCAGCGAGACCATGATGAGGTCCGGCTTGAGCGCCGACACGTCCCGGTACTCGAGCCCGAAGTTCTTCATCACCCGGATGGTGAAGTTCTCGATCAGCACATCGGACAGACGGATCAACTCCTTGACCAGTCCGCGGCCCCGGGGGCGGGTCAAGTCCAGGGTCAGGTCCAGCTTGTTGCGGTTGACCGGCACGAAGTGCGAGGATTTCTCCCAGCCGTGGTCCTCGCGGGTCCCGGGGCGGTGGTAGACCCCGCGCCACCAGTCGACCCGCTGGACCGCCTCCAGCGTGATCACCTCGGCCCCCATGTCCGCCAGCAGCATCCCGCACAGCGGCCCGGCCCATCCCTGCGACATGTCCAACACGCGGATGCCCGCGAACGGCAACTGCTGGCTGCGCCCGATCGACTCCATCAGATGACCCCCAACTCGCGCAAGCGCACCAGGTCCTCGGGGGCATACCCCAGTTCGCCGTAGACCTCGGCGTTGTGCTGGCCCAGGAGTGGCGCCGGGCGACGGAACTCCAGCGGCGTGGCCGAGAGGCGGAACGGGGGCCCCGGCAGGGTGACGCGACCCAACACCGGGTGTTCCAGCTCCTGGAAGTACCCGCGCGCCTGCCAGTGCGGCGATTCCGCGAGGTCCCTGGTGGTCGGGATGGTGCTGAACAGCAGGCGCAACTCCTGGGCGCGGTGGAAGATCTCCTCGGACGTGTGCTCCTGCAGCCACTCGCGCAGGATGGCCTCCAGCTCGTCGACGTTCTGGACGCGCCCCTGGGGAGCCGCGAAGCGCGGATCGTCCAGCAGGTCTGGACGCTCCAGGAGAGCGCCCACGAAGAGCTGCCAGCGCTCCTCACCGTGCCCCAGGTAGACCCCCACGTAGCCGTCCTTACACGGCTGGACCGAGGCGGTACAGCCCGCTACCGATCCCAGGCTCCACCGATGGCCGAATCGACCCCGCCGGATCCCGCTGTACGAGTACTCCACGGTGTCATAGACCAGCACAGATAGCACCGCTTCCAGGATGGAGACGTCCACCCGCTGCCCCTCGCCGGCGAGGTCGGCCCAGTAGAGCGCGGGCAGGATACCCAGACAGGCAAACAGCCCGGCGATGTACTGGGCGTAGGAGCCGCTCGGGTACAGGGGCGGCTTGTCCGGAGCGCCCATGCTGTACATCCAGCCGCCGAGGGCGTAGAACACGGCGTCGATCGCCTTGTAGTCGCGGTAGGGCCCGTCCTGGCCGAAGTTCGAGATCGAGGCGACCACCAGGCGGGGGTTGAGCGCCTCCAGCCTGTCGGCGCCGAGTCCCGCCCGATCGAGCGCGCCGGGGCGGAAGTTCTCCACCAGCACGTCCGACCGGCGCGCCAGTTCCTCGAGCATCGCCAGCCCCTCGCGCGTCTTGAAGTTGAGGGTGACGCTGCGCTTGCTCGTGTTCAGGTGGAAGAACAGCCCGCTGCGCTCCACGCCCGGCTCGTCGCCAGCAAACGGCTCGTGGCTCCGCAATCCGTCGCCCAGGCCAGGCCGTTCGACCTTGACGACATCGGCGCCCGCATCCGCCAGCAGCTTGGTGCAGAACGGGCCGGCGATGTGGTGGGTCAGGTCCAGCACGCGCACGCCAGCTAGAGGTCCTGTCTGCTCGTTCACGCTTGCCATCAGTGCATGATCCGTCCGCCGGTGAAGTTGATGGACTGCCCGGTCATGTAGTCGGCGTCGCTGGAGACCAGGAAGCGCACTGCCCGGGCGATCTCGTCCGGCGTGGTAAGTCTGCCCAGCGGGATCTCGTTGCGGTTCTCGTCTTCCAGGCGGCGGATGGCCTCCGCTATTGGGACGCCCTGGCGCTCGGCCCGGCGGCGCAGCGTGGAGCTGAGGATCTTGCCCACGCACAGGGCGTTCACGTTGATCCGGTACGGGGCCAGTTCCATCGCCAGCGCCTGGGTGAGTCCGCTCACCCCAAACTTGGCCGCGGAGTAGGCGCCGAATCCGGCCAGGCCCACCTTGCCGGCCCGCGAGGAGATGGTGACGATCTTGCCCCCGTTGCCCGCTCGGATCATGCGCCGCGCGGCCTCGCAACTGCACAGGAACACGCTGGTCAGGGTATTCGCGATCACAGTGTCCCAGGTCGGCACGTCCATCTCGATCAGCTTGACGCCGGGCGCGCCCTGGGCGGCCGAGTTGACCAGGATGTCGATACGGCCGAAGTGCTCGATGAGTTGGTCGAACATCCGCCGCACGTCCTCCGGTCGGCTCACGTCTCCAAACAGCGCCAGCGAGCGTCGCCCGAGCATCTCGATCCGCTCCACTGTGCTTTCGAGGCCGCGCCAATCGGCCTCCCGCTCGTGCCTGGGGAGGTCGTCCGGCGGGTGGTACCGCCCATTGACCGCCACGTCGGCGCCCGCCCGGGCCAACTCCAGCGCGATGCCCGTGCCCGTGCCATGCATCCGATTGGCGGCCGTTACCAGCGCAATCTTGCCTTCGAGACTGTCCATCGTGCTGCCCTCACCTCCCGCTGGCCGCTACCGGCCCGTAAACCTGGGGCTGCGCTTCTCGACGAACGCCCGCCGCCCCTCCTCCATGTCCTCGACCACCTCGCCACGGAAGCTCTGCTCGTAGGCCAGCGCCTCCGCCAGCCGGAGCCCAAGGGCACCGTAGGCCTGTCGCTTGATGATCCCGTAGCGCCTGGTGGGGCCGTTGGCCAGCCGCTCGGCCAGGGCCATTGCCGTGGCGACCACCTCCTCGGACGGGATCACGCGGTGAGCCAGGCCGATCTGGCTGGCCGTCTGGCCGTCGAACAGCTCGCCCAGCAGCAGGACCTCCATCGCCCGGCTCAGTCCAACCAGGTGTGGGAGCAGCACCGTGCCGCCGGTGCCCATGTGCAGCGCCCGGGGCGCTCGGAGGTCGCCGAGCTTGGCGTCCTGTGCCACCACGCGGAAGTCGCAGTACAGGGCCAGGTCGAAGCCAAAGCCCACCGCGTAGCCGTGAATAGCTGCGATCGTCGGGGCTTGCCACTCCCAGAGGCGCTGCAGCCAGTCCGGGCCGGGATGGCCACCCAGGCGTCGAGGCGCGCCGGGTGACGATGAGCCTACCGTCCGCATGTCGTCACCCGCGCAGAACGAGCTGCCCGCGCCTCGGATGACGAGCGCTCGCACACCCTGGTCGGCCATCAGCTCCTCCAGCAGCCGCCCGAACTCCTCGCGCATGGGCGGGTCGAAGGCGTTGAGCACCTGCGGCCGGTTGAGCACGATCGTCGCGACAGCGCCCTGCCGCTCGAGTTGAAGACTCTCAGCATCCATACTACCCGGAGCTCCCTCTCTCAAGCTTGCCTTGCTGCTAGCTGCACAGGCCTCTCAACCGTATCGCTCCGCGAGGGTCGTAGGGCGGGGGCTTGTCCCCCGCCCCCGGGGTGGCGGGGGACAAGCC
>JACQUR010000234.1 GCA_016210245.1 Chloroflexota bacterium | reverse complement strand
GTGCAGGAGCGGACCCGCGGGTCCGCTCCTGCACCGACTGCCTTCCGCGTTTCTGACCCGGCGGCGTCCCCTCACGCGCGCGCCTTCCGTTCTCAGTGCCAGACACCTGTCAGCCACCGCCAACAGTTGGCGACGCGGGGGACTCCGCAGACGCCGGGACGGGGAGACGCAATGGACACGGAGACACGAAGACGCAGGGTCCTTCGACCGGCTCAGGATGAGCGGGGGTCCTTCGTCCGGCTCAGGATGAGCGGGGGAGGCATTGCCTTCTGCCTCCTGCCTCCTGCTTTCCGCCTGCTGCCTGCTGGCTTCTGCCTGCTGGTCTTCGCCCTGGCGCTCGCGCCGCCCGCCTCGGCCTCCGAGGGCGCGGATTGGGAGGTGCCCGCGGGGCGCTACTACCTTCAGACGGGCGGCTACGAGGTGGCCGACCGCGATGGCATTCCCTTCTGGAGCGAGTTCCAGCGCCTCGGGGGCGTGGTGAACGTCGGCTATCCCGTCTCGCGCCGCTTCCTCTATAAGGGCTTCGCCATCCAGGCGTTCCAGAAGGCGGTCCTGCAGTGGCAACCGGATGCCGGGCAGGCGGTCTTCCTGAACGTGTTCGACGAACTGAGCGGTGCGGGCAAGGACGGCTGGCTGTACGCGGCGCGCTCCACGCCCCCGCCCGTCCAACTGGACGAGCGCGGCAAGAGCTGGGACGAGATCGCGGCCCTGCGCCTGGCCTTGCTGGACGGCAACCCGGCCATCCGCGAGGCCTACCTGAGCGCCAGCGACCCGATCCAGGAGCGCGGCCTGCCCACCAGCCGGGTGGAGGACCTGGGGCCGCTCTACGCCCTGCGGGCGCAGCGCGCCGTGATCCAGCAGTGGAAAGTCGACACGGCCTGGGCCCGGGCCGGCGAGGTGGTGCTGGCCAACGGCGGCGACCTCGCCAAAGAGGCCGGCCTGTTCCCATCCGCCGCGCTCGCCACAGAGCAGGCCTCCGCCGACCCACCCGCCCTGGCGCGCATCAACGCCTACCGCACAGCCATGGGCCTCGCCCCGGCCCGTCTCAACCCGGCCCTGCTGCGCTCGGCCTCGAGCCACGTGGCCTACTACGAGGCCAATCGGGGCGATCCGTCGCTCTCGGGCATGGGGCTGCACCGCGAGCAGCCGGGCGCGGCGGGCTTCACCGGCGCCTCCATCGGCGACCGCGCCAGGGCAGCCGGCTACAGGAGCGGCGGGGTCACCGAGAACGCCGGCTGGGGACCGCTCGAGCGCGCGGTGGACTGGTACCTGGACACGGTCAACCATCGCCTGCCACTCATCCACCCCAGCGCGCTCGACCTGGGCTATGCCATCTCCCCGCTCGACGGCTTCCATATCATTGACGTGGCTCTGAGCCAGGGCAAACTGGCGGTGGCCCTGCCCTCGGTGTACCCGGTGGATGGCGCGACCGACGTGCCCATCGCCTGGGACGGTGCCGAGACGCCGGACCCTGCTCCTGGCCTACCGCGCCCGCTCGGCTACCCGCTCACCGTGGCCTTTGGCGCGACGCAGCGCGTGGCGTGGAAGGCGTTCGAGTTGCGCGCTCCCTCCGGCGCGTCCGTGCCGATCGCCACCCCGCTCACCCCCTGGATGCGCGCCGCGGCCCTCATCCCCCTGCGCCCGCTCGAGCCCGGCCAGACCTATACCGCCAGGATCGAGGCCCTGGTGGACGGCAAGCCGGCCAGGAAGGAGTGGCAGTTCAGCACCAGGCGGCAGTAGGCAGAAAGCAGAAGGCAGAAGGCAGTAGGCGGAAAGCAGAAGGCAGTAATACCTGTAAGCAGATAGTCTGCCTACTGCCTTCTGCCTTCTGCGATAATGGGCAGCGTGGGGAGGGGTGTGCCGTGCGCGTGCCGTCGGCGGGGGCGCTCTTCGGGCTGGGCGGACTGCCGGCCCAGACGCAGCGCGGGCTGGTGGTCGCCTTCTCCACCAGCGTGGCCAGCATCATGGGGGTCAACCTAGTCTACCCCGTGCTGCCGCCGATGATGCAGCAGTTGGGCGTGGACACGGCGGCCATCGGCCTGGTGGTCACCGTCTACAGCGTGCCCATGATCTTCCTCTCGCCCCTGGCGGGCGCGGTGGCCGACCTGCACGGACGGCGGCCGCTGCTCTTCGGCGGGATGCTGCTGTTCGGCCTGGCCGGGGCCGGAGTGGGGCTCGCGCCCAGCTTCGAGTGGGTGCTGCTCCTGCGCGCCCTCCAGGGAGTGGGCGCCAGCGCCATCATGCCGCTCACGATCGTCCTCTTGAGCGACCTGCTGGAGGAAGGCCAGCGGGAGAGCAGCGCGCAGGGCGCGAAGGTCGTCCTGGACCGCGTGGGCATGATCGTGATTCCGCCCGTGGCCGGCATGCTGGCTATGCTGTCCTGGGGCCTCGCTTTCTATCTGTTTGCCCTGGCGGTGCCGGTCGCCTTCCTGGGCCTGGCCTGGCTGCCGGAGACGCGGCGTGCCGAGCACGCCAGCCTCCGGGCGTACCTGGGCAGCTTCAGCGGCATCGGCCGCCGCCCCAGGCTCCTGGTCGCCTTCAGCGCCGGCTTCCTGCGCTTCTTCCTGGACTACGGCTACTTCACCTATCTGCCCATCTACCTGGCCTTCGCCCGCGACATCTCTCCGGCCACTACCGGCCTGCTGCTCGGCTGCTTCGCCGTGGGGGCCATGGTCACCGCCAGCCTGGTCGGGCGGCTGGCGCGCGGGCGCGATCCCGCCCACCTGGTCTTCCTGGGCTTCGTGCTGGCCGGCGGCTCGGTGCTGGTGATCCCCGTGCTGCCTGGGGCGGCGCTGGTGGGCGTGAGCCTGTTCGTGTACGGGCTCGGCAACGGGATCATCTCACCGCTCCAGAAGAGCCTGCTCACCCGCAATGCCCCGCCCGACGTGCGGGCCGGAGTGGTCTCGCTCGACCGCGTGGTCCAGCAGGTGGCCAAGTCGCTGGCGCCCGGCGCCATGGGCGCCTTGCTGCTGGTGGCCGACATGACCGCCATCTTCTGGGCGCTCGGCGTGCTCTCGCTGGCCAGCGTCGCCCTGGCCGCGCTGCTCCTGGGCGCCTGGGGCCGCGCCCGCGAGGCCGTGCCGAGCTGAGCAACGTGAAGCGTGAAACGTAATGCGTGAAACGTAATGCGTAATCGTATCACGCATTACGTTTCACGCATTACGTTTCACGCATTACGTTTCACGCTTCACGCTCCTCCGCACCGTCGACGCGCCCAGACAGAGCACGGCGCTGGCCACCAGGAAGGCCAGGCCGGCGGTGAAGCCGCCGGTCAGGTCGCGCAGCACCCCCACGCTCAGTGGACCCAGCATGGAGCCCAGGTAGGCCAGGGTCAGCGAGATGCCGGCCGCGGCGCCCACCTTGTCGCGCGGCGCCAGCTCAGCCGGGGCTGCCAGACCCAGCGTGAAGGCGATGCTCTGGCCGAACCCGACCAGGCTGGCCCAGAGGTAGGCTGCTTCGGGCGCGAGCGTCAGCCCGATCAGCCCCGCTATAGAGACGAGGGAGGCGGCCACCAGCGGGCGGCGAAAGCCGCCCCACCACAGGGCGAGGCCGGGCGCGGCCAGGCCGCCAAAGATCGAGGCGACGTTGACCGCCACCAGCGGGCCGGACGCGGCCGCTAGCGACCAGCCCTGCGCCACCTGGTACGTCGGCAGCCACGCGGCCAGGGAGTGGTAGATCGCGCTCTGGCTGGCGTACACCACGGCCACCGACAGCAGGCCGGGGATGGCCAGGACCTCGCGCAGGGGCATCGGCGGGCGGCCTGCCGAGCGCCCTATCCTGCGTTGGGGAATGGAGACGAACACCCAGCCGAGCGCGGCGGCGAGGCCCAGCAGCGCCCAGGCGACCAGGACGCCGCGCCAGGAGGCGGGCCCAACCAGGGACAGGAGCACCGGCACGGTGAGCACCACCCCGCCCAGCGCCCCCAGCATCAAGCCGTTGGTGTACACGGCCGTGGCCAGGCCGGCGCGGTGCTGGGAGACGGCCCGGGCCACCTGGGGCAGGGTCGGCTGCGCCAGCCCGACCCCGGCGCCCAGCCCGATCGAGGCGATCAGCAGCAACAGTTCGCCACTGGCCAGGCCGCGCAAGCCCCCGGCCACGACGATGATCAGTTGCGAGAGCAGCAGCAGCCGGCGCGGGCCCACGCGGTCGGCTAGCAGCCCGCTGGGCAGGGCGATGAGGCTCATGAGCAGCAGCGGCAGCCCGGAGAGCGCCCCCGCTACGGTGGACGAGAGGTGCAGGTCGGCAATGATGAGTGGCAGCAGCGGCCCGATGGCCAGCAGGGGCGCGCGGCAGTTGGCCCCGGCGAGCCACGCCAGGCTGAGCACCAGGACAGTGCCGCGGCCCTCGCGCCGCCGCTCGTCCGCGCCAGTCCGTCTGGCCGCCGTGGCCGTGGTGGGCGGCGCGAGCGGGCTCGGCCGCCCACGCTCATCGCTCATGGCGCAGCGCTCATCGCTTCGGGATGGCCGCCGCGGCCACGCTCAGGGTGACGCCGATGGCGACCAGGAAAACCAGGCTGGCGGTGAAGCCGCCGGTCAGGTCGCGCAGCACTCCGAAGCCCAGCGGCCCCAGCATGGAGCCCAGGTAGCCGAGCGCCAGCAGGAGGCCGGCCGCGGCGCCCACCTTCTCCCGCGGCGCCAGTTGGGCCGGTGCGGCCAGCCCCAGGGTGAGGGCGAAGCTGGTCGCAAAGGAGGTCACCCCTACCCAGAGGACCTCCTGGCCGGGCAGCAGCACCAGCGCGACTTGCGCCAGGGCCGTAACCACGCCCGCGGCCACCAGCGTTCGGCGGACGCTTCCCCACCACAGGGCGATGCCGGGGGCGATCGTGCCGCCGAAGATCGCCGTGAGGGTGAGCGCCGCCAGCGCCGTGGAGGCCTCGCTCAGCGGCCTGCCCTGCGCCACGTAGTACGGGGCGAGCCAGGTGCTCAGGGCGTAGAAGATGGCGCCCTGGCTGGCGAAGACGATGGCCACCGGCAGCAGGCCCGGGATGGCCAGCACCTGGCGGAGCGGGAGCGTGGCCGCCATGCCCGGGCGGGGCGCCGGGCGGCGGGGCATGGCGGCGAGCGCCCAGCCGAGCGCTGCCACGAGGCTGCCCAGCCCCCAGAGCAGCAGCACGTTCCGCCAGGAGCCGGCCAGGGGCAAGAGCACCGGGAGCGTGAGCATCACGCCCGACATCGCCCCGAGCATCAGGCCGTTGGTGTAGACGGCCGTGGCCAGCCCGGCCCAGCGGCGCGAAACGGTCCGCGCCACCTGGGGCAGGGCCGGCTGCCCCAGGCCGATAGCCGCGCCCAGCCCGACCGAGGCGGCCACCAGCACGGCTGCGCTCTCCGCCATCCCCCGCACCCCGCCGGCCAGACCGAGGCCCAGCAGCGCGGCGACCAGCAGCCGGCGTGGGCCAATCCGGTCGGCCAGCAGCCCGGCGGGGATGGAGATGGCGCCCATGAGCAGCAACGGCAGCCCGGAGAGCGCGCCGGCCACGGTGGCGGAGAGATGGAGGTCGGCGATGGCCAGGGGCAGCAGGGGCCCGATCGCCAGCAGCGAGCTGCGGGTGTTGGCGGCGGCCAGCCAGGCCAGGACGAGCAGCACGGCGGTGGGCGAGCCGTCGCCCGAAGTGCTGTCCAGGGTAGCCCCCTCCCCTGGCAGGGCGAGGGCAGGAGAGTGGGAGTGGGAGTGGGAGTGGCTATCCTGGTAGGTCACGTGGGATATGGTTCCGGGTAGTGGCAGCTTGCGAGGGCAGGTGGCGCGGGGCCCCCGCGCTGCAACTCTACCGGTCGCCTGGCGGCGCTGTCCAGTCGCTACAATGTCTCTGGGAGGCACACCCATGCCACAGGACCCCTCACTCAGCACTCAGGACTCAGGACTCAGGACTCACCTGTGCGCGGTCTGGCACGGCCCCGGCGACGTGCGGCTGGAGCGGCGGCCGGTGCCGACGCCGAGCGGCGACGAGGTGCTGGTGCGGGTAGCCGCCTGCGGCCTGTGCGGGACCGACCTGCACCTGGTCGACGGCAGCCTGGGCCTGTACCAGCCGCCGCGCATCCTGGGCCACGAGGTGGCGGGCACGGTGGAGGCGGTCGGCCCGCAGGTGCGCCACCTGCGCCCGGGCGACGGCGTGGCCCTGGACACGACCATTTCCTGCGGGGCCTGCTTCTACTGCCGCGAGGCGCGCCCGTTCCTGTGCCCCCACCGCCAGGCGGTCTTCGGCGGCCTGGCCGAGTACCTGGCCCTGCCGGAGCGCCAGGCCTATCGCCTGCCCCGGAGCCTGCCGCTCGAGGCCGGCGTCCTGGCGGAGCCGCTCTCCTGCTGCCTGCACGCGCTGGAGCTGGCCCAGGTGAGGCCCGGCGGCACCGTCGCCGTGCTGGGCGCGGGCCCGATGAGCTTGCTGCTGCTCCAGGTCGTGCGTCTGTCTGGAGCCAGCGTGCGCCTGGCGACCAGCCGCGACTCGGCCCGCCGAGCGCTGGCGCTGCGGATGGGTGCCACCCATGTGGTCGACCCTCGGGCCGAGTCGCTGCTGGAGCGGGCGCTGGAGGCGACCGACGGCCTCGGAGTGGACTCCGTCTTCGAGGCGGCCGGCACGCTGGAGACGGTGGAGCAGGCGCTGGCCCTGCCACGGCGGGGCGGCACCGTCGTGCTGGTCGGTCTGCTGCCCCAGGACGCCCGCCTGAGCCTGAGCCCCTACGACCTGGTCGTGCGCGAGCTGACTCTGCGGGGCGCGTTCGTCCGCGCCCTGGAGTTCCAGCGCGCCGTGGCGCTGCTGCCCCAGCTAGACCTGGAGCCCTTCCTGTCCCAGCGCGTGCCGCTGGCCGAGCTCCACCGCGCCCTGGACCTGGCCCGCCAGCGGTCTACGCCGAAGGTGCTGGTGTGTCCGGGATGAGTTTCTGATGAAACGTGGAGATGGCCTGGGAGCGCAGGCGAGACGCCGCTCGAGCGGCCCCTCTGAGCCAGGAGGAGTGGGCGAGCTGGGCCGATCACGCGGTGCGATTCTTGCTGTAGCGCGGAATTGCTGCTAGTCTGCAGACCAGCAGTATGAGAGGATGGCGTCGGCTATGATCGTGAAGATGACCGGTCGGGGGACAGTGACCATTCCCAAGGAACTGCGCAGCCGCGCGCCGGATACTGACCTCTTCGAGGTGGTGCTCCGCGATGACGGGGTGTACGAGCTGCGCCCGCAGGTGACGGTCGATGCGTCGCAGGCGTGGTTCTGGACGGAGCGGTGGCAGCGGATGGAGCGCGAGGCTGACGACGACTTCGCGGCTGGGCGGTTCGAGACCTTCGACGACGTGGAGAGCTTCCTCGCCGCCCTGGACGCGCACGCGGCCGCGGCTGACGCGGCGAAGGGCTCCGCTGACGCCAGGTGAAGTATCAAACCGCGGCGTCGTTCCTGGCCGACTATGCGAGGCTGACGGAGCGGGAGCGGGAACTCTTCAGGGCGGCTGTCCGCGCTATCAACGCTGCCTTTGCACGGCGCACCGGATGGCCGCCCAGGTGGCCAGCAGCGCTGCGCGTCAAGAAGCTCACGGGACACCCGGGCATCTGGGAGATGACATGGTCGTTCGCCAGCCCGGACGGGCGCGCGACGTTCGAGCTCGTCGAGGTTGGTGGCGAGCCGGCCATCAGATGGCGGCGCATTGGGGACCACACCATCTTTCGCCAGCCGTAGCCTTGAGAAGTTCCTCTCGACCGGGGCGTTGATGCTTTCCAAACAGCGGCCGTGCAAGCCGCGCGAGTACCTGACCACCACCGGCCTGGTGCGCGTCCAGGCCGGCGCCACGTAGAGGCGAAGCCTCGGCCGACTGTCCAGGGAGGCAACCTGGACCCCGGTCGGCCGATGGTTCGCCGGGTGCGGGTCACGTTTCCGTGCGGAGTGCAGGCCGCCTCTGGGAGCGCCGCCTCTGGGAGCGCCGCCCCTGGGAGCGCCGCCCCTGGGAGCGCCGGCCTGGCTGGGAGCGCCGGCCTGGCTGGGAGCGCAGACATCCTGTCTGCGCGGGCGAGCCGCTCCACGCCCCGCAGCCGACCGGCCCCTGGCGAGCCCGCCCAGGCCGGGTAGCCCCTCGCCCCCGAGGACTCGCCCAGGCAAGGCGCCGGCGCTCCCCGCTGCTTCCCCTGCCCCGCCCACGGCCTGGCCCGTGCGGCAGCGCCGGGCGGTCCGGCGCGCACCGTCCCTCAGCGCCACGCCGGCTCGCCTGCGAGGATGCGGTGGCCTTGCGGAGCGCGGGCGGGCTCGCCAGGGGCCGGTCGGCCACGGGGCGTGGAGCGGCTCGCCCGCGCAGACAGAATGTCTGCGCTCCCAGGCAGGCCCACGCTCCCAGCGAGGCCAGCGCTTCGCCCGCAAGAACGTGAAGGGCACCCAGGACGCCGCGTGCGCACGCTGGATCCGCCCGGGGAGTGCTATACTCGCGTCCGAGGTGAGGCTTGGATCAGGTTCGACGGGCGGCGCGGCGGCTCGGTGACAACGTGGAGCGGGTGCTGGTGGGCAAGCGCGCTGCGATCGAGCTGGCGGTGGTGGCCTTGCTGTGCGAGGGGCACGTGCTGATCGAGGACGTGCCGGGAGTAGGCAAGACGACGCTGGCCCGGGCCCTGGCCCAGTCCGTCGGCGGCGTCTTCCGCCGTCTGCAGTGTACGCCCGACCTGCTGCCCTCTGACGTGACAGGCGTGTCGGTGTTCGACCAGCGTAGCGCCGAGTTCGTCTTTCGGCCGGGGCCGGTCTTCGCCAACGTGCTCATGGTCGACGAGATCAACCGCGCCACGCCGCGCACCCAGTCGGCGGTGCTGGAGGCGATGCAGGAGCACCAGGCCAGCGTGGACGGGGTGACCCATCCCCTGCCCCGCCCGTTCGTGGTCATCGCCACCCAGAACCCGATCGAGCTGGAGGGCACCTTCCCCCTGCCCGAAGCCCAGCTCGATCGCTTCCTGCTCCGCCTGGCGCTGGGCTATCCGGACGAGCGCGACGAGCGGGCGATGCTCGGCCGGGCGCCGGCGGATGCAGCCGGGCTGCAGCTCGAGCCCGTGCTCGGCCCGGAACAGGTGCTCGAGCTCCAGGCGCTGTGTCGCCAGGTTCGCATGGAGGAGGAAGTGCGGAACTACGTGGTCGCCGCCGCCCGGGCCACCCGCGACGACCCGGACGTTCGGCTGGGGGCGAGCCCGCGTGCGACCCTGGACCTGTATCGGGCGAGCCAGGCCTGGGCGGCTGCGCAGGGACGAGCGTTCGTGACCCCCGACGACGTCAAGCGCCTGGCCGGGCCGGTCCTGGCCCATCGCCTGGTGGTGTCCGTCGAGGCGCGGCTGCGCGGGCGGGACGCGGGGCGCGCGGTCGAGGCGATCCTGGAGCGCCTGCCCGTCCCGGTCGAAGCCGGGCTGTAGCGCGGCGCCGTGGACAACCCGGAGGCGCGCGACCCGCACGCGGTCCCCTGGCTGTTCGACGCCTACGGGCTGGTGGGTCTGCTGGTGGCCACGCTGGCCGCCGCTTCGGCCTCCGCCCCACAGGTGGCGCTGCTGGCCGGCAGCTTGTTGCTGCTTGGAGTCGTCGCCCGCCTGTGGGCCGGCTTCTGTCTGGCCCGCCTGGCCTACAGCCGCCGCGTTGTGCCGCGGCGCGCCTTCTGTGGCGACGCGGTGGTGCTCGAGACCAGCTTGCGCAACCGCAAGCTACTCCCGCTGCCCTGGGTGGAGGTGTGGGAACTGCTGCCGCGGGCGCTGGTTCCGAGCGGCGAGCTGGAGCCATCGGCCAGCCACCCCGGCTCGGCCTGGCTGGGCCAGGGGGCCTCCCTCTGGCCGTACCAGCGCGCCCGCTGGCAGCACCGCCTGTCGTGCCGCCACCGGGGCGTCTACGCCCTGCAGACGGCTCGCGTGCGCGCTGGCGACCCCTTTGGCCTGTGCGAGCGAGAGGCCTGGGTCCGCGGCCAGCTCGAGGTGGTGGTCTACCCGCGTGTTGTGCCGCTGCGGCGCCTCGCCCTCCCGCTCCGCCACCCCTCCGTTGACGCGGCCAGCCGCCGGAGCCTGGTGGCGGACCCAACCCGCACCGCGGGGGCGCGCGAGTACCGGGCGGGCGATCCGCAGCGCCTCATCCACTGGCGGGCGACCGCTCACCGGGGTGAGCTGCAGGTGCGCGTGCTGGAGCCGGCGACCAGCCTGCAGGTGAGCCTGGCGCTGGACGGCCGCTCCTTCTCGCTGCCCTGGGAGCTGTACCGCGAGACGCTGTTCGAGCTAACTCTCTCCGCCCTGGCCTCCATTGCCGTCTACCTCAGCCAGGCCGGCTATCCCGTCGGGCTGTTCGCCGACGCGAGCCCGCCGGCTGCGCTGTTGCCCAGCGCCAACCCTGCCCACCTCCAGGCGCTGCTCGAGGCCCTGGCTCGCTTCCAGCCCGTGGGCGCGCCCCAGCTCAACTGGTGGTCAGAGGCCCGCCTCCCGCGCGGCAGCGCCGTGATCCTGGCTGCCTCGGACGCCGCCACGGACCTGCCGAGCACGATCTCGCGGCTGGAGCAGGCGGGCCACCAGGTCCTCCTGCTCCTGGCCGGCGCGGGTGCCCCACCGGCCGCCGCGCCCACGCATCGGCTCCTGCGCCTCGTCCCCGGCCAGGACCTGGCAGCCACCCTGGAGGGGTGGACGTGACCCCTGCGCCCAGCCGCTCCGGCCTGCCCTGGGCGGTCATGGGCATGGAGGCCGCGCTGCTCTACCCGCTCACCGCCTCCTGGCTGGCCGGGCCCGACCAGCACACGCCGCTGGGGCCGCTGGCCGCGCTCAGCATGCTCCCCCTGGGATTTTGGATTTTGGATTTTGGATTTTGGATTAGGACGGAACCGAATCCAAAATCCAAAATCCAAAATCCAAAATCGCTCTGGCTCGGCGTCGCGGCTAGCTTGGGGCTGCGGCTGCTGGTCTCGCCGCTGCCGGCCGAGCCGTTCTCGCTGGCCGTGGGCCTCCAGTGGCTCGGCTCGGCGCTGGTGCCGGCCGGGGTTGGCTTCGCCCTGTGGTGGCGAGGGGGGGCGCTGGCGGAGGCCGAGTTCTCCGCCGCGGACGTGCGGACCGAGTTCACGGCGATCGGCGCGGCGCTGCTCGCCCTGCTGGGCCTCTTCGGCCAGCTCGCCCTGGCCGACCCCCTCAGCCGCGGCTTCCCGGTCGTCCTGTTCCTGTGCAGCGGCCTGGCGGCAGTCGGACTGGCTCGCCAGGAGGCGGCTGGCGCCAGCAGATCCGCCAGCGCGGGACTGCTGGTGGCCGGCACGGTCCTGCTGGTGCTGGTGGCGAGCCTGGCCCTGGTGGCTCTGCTCAGCCCGGAGGTCGTAGCGGCCATCCTCGCGGCGGCGCAGACGGCCATGCTGGCCGTGGTCCAGCTCCTGCTGCTGCCGCTGATGCTGCTCGGCTCCTGGCTCCACCTGGAGCTGCCCAGGCAGGAGGTGCAATCCGCCCCGGCGCCGATCCGCCTCCCGCAGCCTGCCCAGGTGCCGGTCCTGCCGGCGTGGCTGGAGCAGTTGCTGGCGGTTTCCATCACCGTGCTGGTCGTGCTTGCCGTTGTCCTGGCAGCCGCGATGCTGCTGTGGCTGCTGCTCCCCCTGCTGCAGCGGGCCTGGCTGCGGGCCGGACTGCGCGCCCCGGCAGCCGTGGAGCGCGAGGGCGGCTTGTGGCGGGACGCCGACGCGCTGCTGGTCGCCTTGCGCGGGTGGCTGGCGCGGCTCGCCGGCGGAGCGCTGCAGGCCGTCCAGCTCTCTGCGGGCGAGTACCTGGTCCACGACGCGCGGGCGGCGTACCGCGTCTTCCTGCGCTGGGCCAGACGCCAGGGACTCGAGCGCGCGCCCTCCGAGACCCCCCAGGAGTTCCTGCAACGCCTCGTCCTCAACATGCCCGAGGGCCAGACCCACTACATTCGACTCACCGAGGCGTACGAGCTCGCCCGCTACGGAGGCGTTGCCGCCACCGAGAGCGAGCTGGCGCGCCTGCGCCAGAGCCTGGGTGACCTGTCGAAGCTGGCCCGGCCGGCGGGCGCGAACGCCGACCGGGAAGCCGCCTGACTGCCGCTCTGCAGGGCGGAAGGTTGGGGGGGCGCATTGACTGCCGCTCTCCGCCGGGCGTACCCTCTGGTGCGGAGTGAGCAGAGCGGCAGGGCGCAGGACTTGCCAGAGGTTACCTGTGGAGATACGGGGACGCGGTGTAGGGGCGCGAGGCTTGCGCCCCAGGCAAGGAGGGTGCCATGGCCATAGGGGATGAGCAGTTGATTGCCCGCTGGATTGAGCCGCACCCACGCCGGCCGGAGCCGGCCAGAGCGCGGGTCAAAGGGTATGCCACGCCCGTCTGGGCGCTGGTCGCGCATTGGCGCGCTATTGGCAAGGAACTCGACCAGGTAGCCCGGGACTACGACCTGCCCCAGGAGGCGGTAGCAGCGGCTTTCGCCTACTATCGACAGCATCAGGACGCCATCGACGCCCGCATCGCTGCCCACGAAGCGTTCTTCGCGGCGTAGTCGCCGTGGCGAGTTTCTACCTCGACCACGATGTTTCCCAGCAAGTGGCCACCCTCCTGCGACGGACTGGCCACGCTGTCGAAACGGCCCGGGACATGGGCATGCGCGATGCCGACGACGATGAGCAGCTCCTCTTCGCGGCTACTCGTGGGTGGATCCTCGTGACCCACAACAAAGACGACTACGCGCTCTTGCACGGTGCCTGGCGACGGTGGTCTCGATCGTGGGGAGTTGTCCCCTTGCCAGAACACGCGGGCATCCTGGTCTTGCCCCATGGTGATCCGAGCCAGAATACCCAGGCTCTTGTCGACCTGCTCGCCTCTGGTCTGCCTGTGGCAAACGAGTTGTACATGTGGAGGCCACGTCGCGGATGGGAGCGGTGGCCCAAACCTGGATCACTCGGCGCCATTGAACGCAGACACACGGCTGGTACTTCGTTGCTTTCCGGGAGTCGGCCGGGTGGAGGTATCCGAGCCCTGACCTCACGTGTCACGGACACCTACACTGCGCGGAGGCGGCGGCCGAAGGCCAGCAGCAGCAGCGCCAGGGCTGCCACCATCGTGCCGCCGAGCAGCACGGCGAAGCGGGCGCTCAGCGCGGCGGCCAGGGCGCCGGCCAGGATGCCGCCCACGGGGATGAAGGTCCAGCCCATGCCGTAGATGGCCATCACCCGGCCGCGCAGCCGGTCCGGCACCTTCTCCTGGATGACGGTGTTGACCAGGGTGAGGTAGAGGGTGTTGGTGAAGCCCATGAGCCCCAGCGCGACCAGGGCAAAGAGCAGACTCGGGGACTGGGAGAAGACGGCCAGCGCCAGCCCGGTGCCTGCCCCGCCGCAGAGCAGCACCTTGCCGCGGCGGGGCAGCCGGCTGGACAGGAAGGCGATGGCCACCGTGCCGAGCACCGCGCCCACCCCCGAGACGCCCTGGAGGGCGCCGTAGCCGCTCGAGCCGGCGCCAAAGTACTGGTCGGCGAAGATGGGCAACACCGTTACGTAGGACATGCCGAAGAAGCTGTTGAAGAAGGTGAGGCCGGTCAGGCTGGAGAACAGGGAGTTGCGGGCCACGAAGGTGAATCCTTCCACCAGAGGCCGCAGGATGCCCTGGCCGCCCCCCGCAGGCGCGGTCGAGGCGATGCGGATGCGACTGTAGAGGCCGATGGCCAGGAAATAGGCGCCGGCCGAGAGGCCCAGGCCCGCGGCGGCGCTCAGGGCGGCGATCAGCATCCCGGCGATGGCGGGGCCGACGATGCGCCCGCTCTGCCACGGGATCGAGCCGAGGGCGACGGCGTTGGCCAGGTGGCGGCGCTCGACCAGCTCGGGCACCATGGCCATGCGGCTGGGCAGGTCGAAGGCGCGGAAAGTGCTGGTCAGCGCGCTGAGCAGCAGCAGGTGCTCGACCCGGACGAGCCCGGTGGCGGTCAGGACGAAGGCCGTGGCGACACACGCGCCGGTCGCCAACTGACTGCTCATCAGCAGCCGCAGCCGAGGCAGGCGATCGGCGAAGACGCCGCCGAAGATCTGGAGCAGGGTCACCGGCACCCCCTGGGCGATGCCCAGGTAGCCCAGGAACAGCGGGTCGTGGCTCAGTTGCCAGACCAGCCAGGCGAAGGAGACGTACTCGGCGTGGTAGCCGATGACGTACAGGACCAGCCCGATCAAGTACAGGCGGAAGTTGGGCGCCGAGAGGGCGGGGAACGCCCCCGGGCGTCGAATGGGCGGTTCAGGTTGGGAGACGGGAGGTGCGTGCATGGCCGCTCGCGTGGGGCGAATGGGCGCTATGATAGCACGCCTGGACCTCTCCCCCGGGCAACGGTTCCCTACCAGGACCAGGAAGCCGCCGACTCTGGACCGCAGCAGTCTGAGTCGGCGGCAGAACGGAAGCGCCGGAGCATCGCGCGTGCAGGCCAGCATCGCCTTGCAGCGCAGCGGTGAAGCGAGGGGAAGGCGTTAGGAAGCCCGACTCCGATGGACCGGGCGCTCGGTGGCCACGCCTCCGCTTTCCTCAAGCGCGCGCGCCTCTGCCACAACGTACTCGTCTCGCTCCAGACAGTCGTCGTCGAGCGTCACCCGTTCGACGGTCCCGTCCCGTCGCACGCGAAGCGAGGTAAGGGGGCTCAGCGAGTCGTCAGAGAGCAGACAGTCCACCGCGAGTTGGGCGCAGAGCGCTCGAACTCGCGCCAGCGTCGGCTCCAGGGCGGTCACCTGCCGCTCTGCCTCCGGATCGCGGACGAACACGCTCAGTTGGGCCTTGAACTCGCCCCGCAGCGGCGTGCGCTGCACCAGTAGGTGCGCATCCGGCCGCATGCGGGCCTCGATCTCCTCGAGCTCATCGACCACGGCCACGCGCTGCGGCGGGATACCGAAGACTCTCCCCAGCGCGGCCGCCAGCTCGCGCTCGCCCACCCACCGGGTCACCAGTAGTTCCTGCCAGAACATCAGCCGCTCCTCCGCTGCCCTGCCTGCCGCACGACCCGTGCTGGAACCCGCTCCTCCTCGCTGATCGGCATCGCGTCGAGGATGGCCTCGGCCCGAGCCGTCTGCCCAAAGGTATTGTACACCCCGAGCGCCTTGAAAGCGCCTCGGCTGAGCCGATGGATTCCAGGGCCGGCAATTGGATAGGCCCGCCCACTCGTCTCCAAGCCGTACTGACGGCCATTGATGAGATAGATACTCCCCTGCCTGACAGCCTCACCGCGATTGATCGCCGCGATGTCCGAAGCCACGTCTACCCATGGTTCAATCACGCCGTTGACTTTCTTCACCATGGTGCGCTGTGTGATCTTGGCAAGCCAATGTCGTGCATGCGGAGGCAGAATCGGACGTGGCGGGGGATTACGTGAGGCCACACTCTCGCGCCTTGCTGCCGCTGCCAGGATTCCTACCGTCTACTATCAGCCGTCAACCCTGGCTCAGGTCCGAACCGGACCATCAGCTCCCGCAGCCGGGTTGGCGAGATGGGCGCTCTAGTGAGGTGGACGCCCAGGGGCGACAGCGCGTCCTCCACCGCCTGGGCCACGGCGGCGGGGACGGGGAGGGTGCCGCCTTCGCCAGCGCCCTTGACCCCCAGGGGATTGGCCGGCGAGAGGGTTTCGACGTGGGCCAGCTCGATGGCGGGCATGAGCGGGGCAGTGGGCAGGAGGTAGTCCATGAAGCTGCCGGTCAGGAGCTGGCCAGCCTCGTCGTACACCAGCTCCTCCAGCAGGGCGTTCCCCAGGCCGTGGGCAACGCCGCCGTGGACCTGGCCCTCGACGATGAGCGGGTTGATGACCCGCCCGGAGTCGTGGACCACGACGTAGCGCTGAATACGGACCAGGCCGCACTCGGGCTCCACCTCCACCAGGGCCACGTGGCAGCCGGCGGCGTAGGTGGACTGGTCGGGGCGGAAGTAGCCCGAAGCCTCGAAGCCCGGCTCGATCCCCGCCGGCAGGTTGTAGCCAACTCGGGTGCCGATGGCGAGGCGCGCCAGTTCGCCCAGGGTGACGCTCCTGTCCGGGGCGCCCTTGACCCTCACTCGTCCGGCGGACACCTCCAGGTCCTGGGGCGCCGCCTCCAGTACATGGGCGGCCACACGCAAGGCCTTCTGGCGCAGCTCGGCCGCGGCCAGGTGCGCCGAGCTGCCGGCAGTCACCGCCACCCGGGCAGCGTAGGTGCCGAACCCGTAGGGGATGAGACCGCTGTCGCCCGTGAGGACCTGCACATCCTCAAAGGCAACCCCGAGCCCGTCGGCCACCACCTGGGCGAGGAAGGTCTGGTGCCCCTGGCCCTCAGGCGCAGCGCCGGTGAGCACCACCACCCGGCCATTGGGCTCGACCCGCACCGTCACCCCCTCGTACGGGCCGAGGCCGGTGTCCTCCACGTACAGCACCAGGCCCAGGCCCAGGTACCGGCCCGCGCTCCAGGCCTGCCGCTGCTCGGCCCGGAAGGCTGCCACGTCCACCCGCTCCAGCGCCTGGCGCAGCAGCTCGGGGTAGTTGCCGCTGTCGTACCGGCGCGGGCTGCCGTCGCGGGAGAGGAGGCCGGTGTTGTAGGGGAACTCGCCGGGCTGAACCAGGTTGCGGCGACGCACCTCGATCGGGTCCAGGCCCAGCTCCCGCGCCACCCGGTCCATCATCCGCTCCATGACGTAGATGCCCTGGGGGCGGCCCGAGCCACGCATGGGGGTGCTGGGCGTGGTGTTGGTGTAGACCGCCCGAAACTCCACCTCGTAGCTGGGCACGTGGTAGGGGCCGGGGATGGTGCTGGCGGTCAGCAGCGCGGGCACGATGCCCCGTGGAACGAAGGCGCCCACGTCGTGCAGGAAATGCACGCGCAGGCCGAGGATCGTCCCGTCGGCCCGGACGGCGATCTCTGCCTGGTGGACCTGGTCCCGCTCGTGGCTGGTGGCGACGAAGTGCTCGCGCCGGTCCTCCACGTACTTGAGCGGCTGTCCCAGGCGCAGGCTCAGGGCAGCCAGCAGCACCTCGTCCGGGTAGATGAGCACCTTGGGGCCGAAGCCGCCGCCCACGTCCGGGGCGGTCACGCGCACCCGGGCCAGGGGCAGGCCCAGCAGCTCCGCCAGGACGCGGGCCAGGGTGTGCGGGGTCTGGGTGGTGGACCACAGGCGCAGCTCGCCGGTGAGCGGCTCGTAGCGGGCCACCGTGGCCCGGCACTCCATGGGCATGCCCGCGCCCCGGTGGATGCGCAGCTCTTCGCGGAAGACGTGGGCCGCCTCCTGGAAGGCGCAGGTCACGTCGCCGGTGGACTGGGCTACCCGGGCGGCGATGTTGTCGGGTACCTCCGGGTGGACGGCGGGGGCGCCCGGCTGGGCCGCGGCCTCGAAGTGGGCGGCGATGGGCAGCGGATCGTAGTCGATCTCGATGGCCGCCAGGGCGTCCTCGGCCAGGTAGCGGTCGACCGCGACCACGGCGGCCACGCCCTCGCCCACGTAGTTGACCTCGCCCGGGGCGAGGGCGCTCCAGGTGATGGCCTTCAGCTCGGGGTGGGGAACCACCAGGGGGATGGGCTGCCGGGCAGGCCCCAGGTCGTCGTACGTGAACACCCCCACGACGCCCGGCATCGCCCGCGCGGCGTCGACCTCGACCTTCCGAATCCGCGCATGGGCATGGGAGCTACGCAGCACCGCCACGTGCAGCATGCCCGGCAGGCGCAGGTCGGCCACGAACAGGCCCTTGCCCGTGAGCAGTCGCCGGTCCTCAACCCGGCGCAGAGGTTTGCCAATGTAGGTGTCGTCCGGACTCTCGTGGCGCATATTGTCTGGGGAGTGCAGATTTGAGATTGCAGAGTGCAGAGTGAGGACAACTTCACTCTGCACTCTGCAATCTCAAATCTGCACTCCCC
>JACQUR010000041.1 GCA_016210245.1 Chloroflexota bacterium | reverse complement strand
GGGCGTGGCTGTGGCCGGGATGGTGGCCGTTGGGCTCGGCGTGGGCGTCTCTGCGGCGGTGGCGGTTGGGGTGGGTGCCAGGGTTGCCGTCGCCGTGGGGAGCGGTACGGGCGTGGGCGCGGCGGTCGCCGCGGTGGTCGCGGTTGGCGTCGCAACGCCGGTGCTGGTGGCCGTTGCGCTGGCCGTGGGCGTCACGCTCTGCGCTTGCGCGGCGCGGGCATCGGCCAGCCAGGCCAGCAGGCCCGCCGCCAGAGCCGCCAGGAGGACCCGGGAGAGGAGCGAGGCCTCGCGTCGCATGGACGTTCCCTCCACACGCAGCCCAGAACAAAACCGGCCGGGGTCCTGGACAGCCACAAGCGGCTGCCCCTCCTCAGCCGGTTTCGCCATTGGCTCCCCCTGGCGTGTTGGCGACCAGACGAGGCAACACCAGGGATCGTGGCCTCCGAGGTGGCGCTAGTATGCTCGGCGACGCCCCATTTGTCAAGCGTCAGAGAGACGCCCACCCCACCAGTCCGGCCCCGATGCCCGGCACGGTGCGGAAAGCAGAGGGATTCACTCGGATCTGGTATCACCCGGACTCGGCCAGCAGGTCGCTGGCCGTCTGCCACCAGCGCGAGTCGCCGTGGACGAGCTTGCGCATGTACCAGTGCTCGACTCCCCAGAGCAGGATCGGGCTGAACCCCACCGCGCGCAGGCGGGCGGCGATGGCCGCGGCTCCGGCCGGCCCCAGGCTGGGGCTGGGGGTGCGCGCGGTGTTGACCACCCGCCCCGGCTCCCAGGGCTCCGCCTGGGCCTCCACGATCCAGGCCGTCTTGCCCCGCTCGGCGGCCAGTTGCGCGTAGCGCTGGAGCGTGCGCTCCCAGGCCCAGCCATTCCAGTTCAGGTAGAAATCCACGCCCAGGAAGCGTTTCCCGACGATCGGGTAGGCGTCCAGGCCGAGGATGTCGGCGCTGCGCAGGATCGTCTCGGCCCGGTCGTCGAGTGGCAGCAGGAAGGACAGCGGGTCGACGGCCACGAACAGGTTGACTACAATGGGACGGTTGTACCAGTCCAGGCGGCGGACGGCGGAGATCTCTCGCTCGAGGAAGTCGCCGCCGAGCCGCCATTGCTTCGGCCCGGAGGGGTCGAGCGGCTCGTTCTCCACCTGCCACGCCTCGATAACCGGCCGGTCGGCGTAGCGAGAGACCACCCGCTCCACAAAGGCGAGGGTTCGTCGCCGCAGCTCCAGATCGCGGGAGACCACACCGCCGTGAGGCACGTCCAACCGCCGCTCCAGCCAGCGGGGAATGAAATACTCGGGCCAGCGCGGGGCCTTCATGCCCACGGTCAGCAGCACCCGCTGGCCGCCCGTCTCGGCCTCGTTGATCAGCCAGTCCAGGCGCGAGAAGTTGTACTCGCCCGGCCTCGGCTCGATCTCATCCCAGTACGCGCCCAGGCGAACCAGGCCGGAGCGCAGCCTGGTGGCGGCTCGGAACGCCTCTTGCCAAGGTATGCCCAGGTACTCGGCCTGGCGCTGGCTGTAGGTGAACCCTGCGGCAATCTCCATTGGACGCGCTGGCGCCGGGAGCGGCCAGAAGAACATGGCAACGACCACAGCGCCGGCGGCGATCAGCGTGATCAGAGCCCGCTCCATGCCGACTCCTCGTAGGATGGGCTCGGCATTATAGCTGGCCTTGTTCTTGCTTTCAGCACTAGACGCTGCTGGGTGCCACTCCCAGGTGAGGATCAGCAGGATGAAGAGCGCCTTCGACACCGACCCGCGCGTCCGCCGCGCCCTCGCGGTGCTGACCGGGGCGGTCACGTGGGGACTGATTACCGCCCCTTTCTGGGCCTCAGCGATCATGCCCGACCAGTGGGTCTACCTTTTTGTCGCCTTCAGTCTCTACTGGCTCTATCGCTCGTCCAGCCTGGCCGCCCACGCCCTGGTGGCCTACCGCCGCATGCTGGCGGCCCAGCGACGTGACTGGTTGGCGGCGTGCCAGAGCGACGCGCGCTGGCGCTCGGTCCACCACCTGGTGGTCTTCCCCACCCATCGCGAGCCCGTCGGGCTGCTTGGAGAGTCGCTGCGCTACCTGGCCGACCAGGATTTCCCGCGCAGCCAGGTAAGCGTGGTGCTGGCCTTCGAGGAGCGCGACCCCGACGCGCTGGAGAAGGCGCGCCAACTGCTGGCGCGCTTCAACGGCACCTTTGCCAACCTGTGGGTGACCGTCCACCCGGATCTCCCGGGCGAGCCGCCCGGCAAGGCCTCCAACCTGGCCTACGCCGTCCCGCGGGCGCGGAAGCTTCTGCTCCAGGGCGGGCGCCAGGACCTGGAGCAGGTGCTCGTGACCGTGTGCGATGCCGACTCTCGCCTGCCCGCCAAGTACCTGAGCGCGCTCACCCACACCTTCCTGGCCGATCCGGACGGTCGCTTCTGCCTCTACCAGCCCGCGCTGCTCTTCCACGCGAACCTGGCGCGCATCCCGCTCTACGTGCGGGTCATCGACGGGCTGTACTCGGTGATCCAGCTCGGCCGCCTGGCGGCCAGCTACAAGCTGGTCACCCAGTCCACCTACTCGCTGGCGCTCAGCGCCTGCCACGCGATCGGCTACTGGGACCCGGAGGTCGTCCCCGAGGACTCCCACATGTTCTTCAAAATGTTCTTCCAGTGGGGTGAAAAGGCGAAGGTGCGGCCCATCTACCTGCCGGTGCTGGCCGACGCGGCCGAGGGCACGACGTGGTGGCGCACCCTGGTGAGCCACTACCGCCAGGCGCGCCGCTGGTCCTGGGGCGTCTCAGACGTGCCCTACGTGCTGGCCCACGCGCTCACGCACCGCGACATCCCGTCCCTGGCCCGCCTCAGCCGCGCCGGGCACTACACCAAGGAGCACCTGCTCTGGCCTACCCACTGGTTCCTGCTGGCCGGGGGGCTGAACCTGATCCCGCACCTGGCGCCGCGGATCGCCCTCCTGCCCTCCACGCAGGACCTGGCGCTCCTCTCGTCCACCGCCTTCGCGGCCAGCACCCCGTTCCTGCTGGTGCTCATCTGGCTGGATCAACGCCTGCGGGCCAGGTCGTCGCACCACGCCCCCATCTGGCAGATCGGCCTGGACCTGGTCGCCTGGGCGCTGCTCCCGGTCCTGGGCCTGGCCTTGATGGTCCTGCCCGCGGTGGAGGCCCACACGCGCCTGCTGCTCGGACGCGGGCTGGGCTACGACGTGACCGAGAAGCGCGTCGCTCCCCAGCCGGAACAGCCCGCGCTCCCGCAGGTCAGCCACCTGGCCGACCAGCGGGCCGCGTAGGAGGGCCGGACCTAACCCCCCGGCCCCCTTCCCTGCGAGGGAAGGGGGAGCCGATGCGGGAGTGACTCCCCTCCCCGCGCCGGGGAGGGGCCGGGGGAGAGGTCCGGCCCCGCGTCCGACTTCCCTATCCGGCCACGAGCCGGACGTTCTCGGCCCGGTACCCGCGTCCGCGCGGATCGCGCGTCTTCTCGAACTCGACCTGCTGCCCCTCCGCAAGCGCATCGAAGCTCGCGTTCTGCACCGCGCTGGCGTGGAAGAAGAGTTCCTCGCCCTGGTCATCCCGAATGAAGCCGAAGCCCCGATCCCGGATCATGCGCGCAACGGTCCCTTTGGTTGCCATCCTCTTGCCCCTCCCGATCCACACCCGACGACACGCCAAGAAGACACTCGGCGGACTGGCGTCGCTGCGGTCTTGAAAAGCGCTCCCATAGCGGGCCCAAGATCGAAAGTCCAGAGAGGTCCAGCAGACTCCAGACCTCGGACTTTGGACTTTAGTCTAGCATTATGCAGGCTCCGGCCCCGAAACTACCACGACCACGCCACTCGAGCCATCCACGCGGACGCGCATCCCGGTCGCCAGACGGGTGGTGGCCTCGGGCACGCCCACCACGGCCGCAAGGCCATACTCCCGCGCCACCACCGCCCCGTGGGACATCATCCCGCCCATCTCCATCACCAGCGCACCGGCGGTCAGGAACAGAGGCGTCCAACCG
>JACQUR010000233.1 GCA_016210245.1 Chloroflexota bacterium | reverse complement strand
CTTCCAGTGGGAGGCCGAGCCCGAAATCAACCCCAAAATAGCCCGCCAGTGGAGGCCTCCACGAGAAAATCAACAGAAACATCCTGTCTGCGCTCCCAGGGGCGGCGCTCCCAGGGGCGGCCTGCGCTCCGCACGGAAACGTGATCCGCACCCCAAGGCGCCCCGGGGAAGGCGCGGGCCCCAGGCATGAGGTACAATGGGCAATGTGGGGAGAGTGCAGGCCGTGGCCAGTATCGAGCGTGGTGAGGTCGATCGCTTCCTGGACAGCACGGCCCGGGTGCTGCGCCGGGCGAGCTTCTCGGGGCGCCGGGGGGTTGGAATCCTGGCCACCCCGCCCGAGGGCAAGTACCCGCTGGCTTACACCCGCGATCTGGCAGCCACCACCTCGGTGCTGTGCGACCTGGGCGCCCTGGAGACGGCCCAGCTCTGCGCCCAGTTCCTGCTCAACGTGCAGGAACCCGGCGGCACCTGGGCTGAGTGCTACGACGCTGATGGGCTGCCCGCCAACGGCGAGCGCCACGAGGACGCGACTGCCCTGGCGGTCTGGGCTATGCTCACCTTCGCCCGCGCCAGCGGCGACGAGCGCTTCACCGACCATGCGCGCGAGGCGGTCGAGCGCGCCACCCAGTTCACCATCGAGCGGACTCTCAACCCCTACCTCTACCTGGTGGAGACGACCGCCTCGCTGCACGAGGCCTCGGTCAGCCAGGGCTACGAGCTGTGGAACAACTGCGCCTACGCCGCCGCCTTCGCCCTGGCGCACCGGGTCTACGGCGGCGAGCGGTATCGGCGCCTGGCGCTGCTGATCCGGCGGGCGATCGGGCTGCTCATGACCCAGGACTCGCGCTTCCTGCGGCGGCTCGATCCGAATGGCTATCCGGACCCCCGCCCGGACGTCACCCTCATGGCGCCCTACTCCTTCGGCCTGTGGGCGCCGACCGAGCGCACGGCGATGAACTCGGCCGAGCTGATCGAGCGCACCCTCTGGAATGTCGAGATTGGCGGATACATCCGCTACCTGCCCTACTCGGCCGTCGAGCGCAGCGTGCTGCCTGGCCCCTGGCCGCGCTATACCGCCTGGATGGCCCAGTACCATTACGACCTCGGGAACAAGGACCGCGCGGAGGTGATCCTGCGCTGGCTGTTCGACAACCTCCAGGAGGGCGCCTTGCCCGAGGTGCTCATTCCCGCAGCCTCCGCCCACCGCTTCCTGGGCGAGCACCGCCGCGCCATACGCGAGCTCCGCTCCACGCGGCCCAACGGGAGCAACGGCGTGGACGAGTTGATCCGCGAGCGGGTCCTGGCCGACATCGAAGAGATCGAGCGGGTGGCTGTGGAGCGGGAGGTCATCCCCTCCGGCGCTCCCCACGTGTGGACGCACATGGAGACGCTGCGGGCGCTGAAGCGGGGCGGCTACATCGAGCGCTGGGAAGTGCAGCCGGTCGCTAAGCGCAAGCGCTGAGGGGCAGATGGGCGGCCAGGGTGGCGAGCCGTCTCGGCTCGCCACCCTGGGCCGCCCATCTGCCGCATGGGTGCCAATGGACGAGCCGCATCGCTCCTTCCCGGTGCCGCACCTCTGGCGGGTCAGCCCGGCCGAGGCGCGGGCGATCCAGCTCCAGCTCCGCGAGCGGGTGCTCACCGAGGACCGCTTCGGGCCGCTCCGCTCGGTCGCTGGCGTCGACCTGGGTTTCTTCCAGGCGCCGGATGGGGGAACCCTGGGCCGGGCTGTGGTCGTGGTGCTCACGTTCCCGGACCTGGAACCCCTGGAGGAGGTGGAGGTCCACCGCCCGGTGGAGATGCCGTACATCCCCGGGCTGCTCTCGTTCCGCGAGGCGCCGGCCGCGCTGGCAGCCTTCGAGCGGCTGGAGCGCCTACCGGACCTGGTGCTGGTGGACGGCCAGGGTATCGCCCACCCCCGCCGCTTCGGCATCGCCTGCCACCTGGGCGTGCTGCTCGACCTGCCCACCATTGGCGTGGCCAAGTCCATCCTGGTCGGCAAGGCCGACCCGCCGGGCGAGGAGCCCGGCGCCTGCAGCTACCTCCGCGCCGATGGGGAGCTCCTCGGCGCCGCGCTGCGGACACGCCGCGGCACTGCCCCGGTCTACGTCTCGATCGGCCACCGTGTCTCGTTGCCCTCAGCCATCCGCCTGGTGATAGCCTGCACCCGCACCCACCGCCTGCCCGAGCCGACCTACCTGGCCGACCGCCGCGCCAGCCGGCGGGGGCGCGTAAAGGACTGAGGACTGAGCGATGACGACTGAGTGCATACTCAGTCGTCATCGCTCAGTCCTCAGTCCTTTACGCGTGGCTGGCCGCCTCGACCAGCGAGAGCAGACGGGGCATCCACAGGCCGCCCGCGTCCAGGGGCAGGCGGACCTGGTTCGAGCCCAGGCGGAGGGGTACGCCGAGCTGGCGGGAGAGGCGCCGGGTGTCCAGGGGCGGCAGCCGCGCGAAGCGGACGACGATCTCGGTATCCTGGCCGGCGATCTCCTCCACCCCTGCCACGCCGGCAGCCAGGCGCAGCCCGAGCAGGTAGGCCAGGTGCTGGGCGGGCGGCGGCAGCGGGCCGAAGCGGTCCTCCAGCTCGTCCACCAGGGCGTCCAGCTCCCCGCCGTCCGCGGCCGCCGCCAGGCGCTGGTAGAGGTTCAGGCGCAACGGCTCGTCCGGCACGTAGTCGGCGGGCAGGTGGGCCTCCAGCGGCAGGTCGATCGACGGCTGCGCTCGAAGGCTCGGCGCTGGCAACGGCCGGCCCTCCTGAGCGGCGCGTAGCGCCGCGACCGCCTCGGCCAGCAGGCGGGTGTAGAGGTCGAAGCCGACCGCGCTGATGTGCCCGCTCTGCTCGGCGCCCAGCAGGTTGCCCGCCCCGCGGATCTCCAGGTCCTTCATGGCGATCCGGAACCCCGCCCCCAACTCCGTGGCCTCGTAGATGGTCCGCAGTCGCTGCTCCGCCGTCTCGGTCAGGGAGCCATCATGGGTGTAGAAGAAGTAGGCGTAGGCGCGAGCCGCGCTTCGACCCACTCGCCCGCGGAGCTGGTAGAGCTGGGCCAGGCCGAACTGGTGGGCGTTGTTGACGATGATGGTGTTGACGTTCGGGATGTCGAGCCCGGACTCGATGATCGTGGTGCAGACCAGCACGTCGGTCGCCCCGTCCGCGAAGTCGAGCATCACCCGCTCGAGCTGCTCCTCCGGCATCTGGCCGTGCCCCACCGCGATCCTGGCCTCGGGCACCAGCCGGCGCAGTCGGTTGGCCACGTACTCGATCCCCTGGACCCGGTTGTGGACGAGGTAGACCTGCCCGCCGCGCTCCAGCTCGCGCACGATCGCCTCGTGGATGAGCCTCTCGTCATACTCGGACACGTACGTGCGGATTGGCACGCGGCTCTCCGGCGCGGTCTCGATGGTGCTCATGTCGCGCACCCCGGAGAGGGCCATGTGCAGGGTGCGCGGGATGGGCGTGGCGGTCAGGGTCAGCACGTCCACCTCCTTGCGCAACTGCTTCAGCCGCTCCTTGTGGCTCACCCCGAAGCGCTGCTCCTCGTCGATGATCACCAGGCCCAGGTCTTTGAAGTACACGTCCTTCTGGATCAGCCGGTGGGTGCCGATGCAGATATCCACCGCCCCGGCGGCCAGACCCTCGACCACCGCCCGCTGGTCGCGCTCGGAGCGGAAGCGGGAGAGCACCTCCACCCGCACCGGGAAGGCGCCCAGCCGCTCTCGGAAGGTGTTGAAGTGCTGCTGGGCGAGGACGGTGGTGGGCACCAGCACGGCCACCTGCCGGCCACCCAGCACCGCCTTGAAGGCGGCGCGCAGCGCCACCTCGGTCTTGCCATAGCCCACGTCGCCCACCAGCAGCCGATCCATGGGCCGCGGCCGCTCCATGTCGGCCCTGGTCTCCTCGATGGCCCGCGCCTGGTCGGGCGTCTCCACGAAGGGGAAGGCCGCCTCCAGCTCGCTCTGCCAGGCGGAGTCCGGCGGGAAGGCGAAGCCCTCGGCCGTGTCGCGCGCCGCGTACAGCTCCAGCAGCTCGCGGGCGATGTCGCGCACGGCGCGGCGCACGCGCTGCTTGGCCCGGCTCCACTCGCCGCTGCCCAGGCGGGTCAGGCCCGGCGCGTCCTCGCCCCCGCCCACGTAGCGCGCCACGCGGTCCGCCTGCTCGACCGGCACGTACAGCCGGTCGCTCGAGGCGTACTCCAGCACCAGGTAGTCGCGCACCGCGGCCTCGGCCGGGCGTGGCTCCCCAGGCGGCGCCATGCGGACCAGGCCCCGGTAGCGGCCGATGCCGTGGTCGACGTGGACCACCAGGTCCCCCTCGGCCAGGTCGCTCAGGAAGGCGTCGCGCGCCGCGGCCCGGCGCGCCCGGCGCACGGGGCGGCGGACCTGGCGCAGCCCGAACAGCTCGCCATCGGTGAACAGCTCCACCCCCAGCGCCTCCGAGCACCACCCCTCCGCCAGCGCCCCCTCCAGCAGCACGACCCGCGGCCGCGCCCCGTCTCCCTGCCTTCTGCCGTCTGCCTCCCCCGGCTGCAGGTTGGAGGCTGGAGGTTGAAGACTGCCTTCTGCCTTCTGCCTTCTGCCTTCTGCTCCCGGGGTGAGGGCGTTCCCACTCACCAGCCCCCTTTCGGCCAGCAGCTCGCCCAGGCGGGCCGTCTGCCGGCTCACGACGACTGTGTACACGCCCGGTTTGTCCCGCGCGGTCTGCGCAACGTGGTCCAGGAAGGCGCGCAGCCGCCCGGCGAAGACCGGCGCGGACACGACCGACAGAGTCTCGTCGGCCGGGTCGTGCTGGAGCACGACCACCGGGCGGGCTGCCCCGCGCAGCCGGGCCTCCAGCTCGCGCCAGCCCACGTAGGGCTGCGCCAGCCCGGCGGGCAGCTCGCCCCGCCGGACCAGCTCGTCGCGCAGTTGCTCCGCCTCCGCCTCCAGCTCGGCCCAAGAGGTATCGAGCTGCCGCGGCTCGTCCAGCAGGACCAGGGCGCCCGGCGGCAGGTAGTCGAGCAGGGTGGCCGACCCCAGGGTGCCGCGCCAGACGTGGAGGCGCGCCGCCAGGGGGACCGGCGGGCCTGCCCCGTTCCTGGCGGGCCAGTCGAGCGCAGGCGCCCGAGCCAGCACCTCGTGGGCCGGGGGGACGAGCGCACGCTCGACCTGCTCGGACGAGCGCTGGGTGGCCGGGTCCACCGTCCGGATGGAGTCGATCTCGTCGCCCCAGAACTCGATCCGGTACGCCCCCGCCGGGTCGTCCGCCGCGCGTCCGGACGGGAACACATCTACGATGCCGCCCCGGTGCGCGAACTGGCCCGGCGCCTCGACCGTGGGCACGTGCTCGTAGCCGGCCTCGAGCCAGGCGGCCATCAGCGCCCGAGGGCTCACCTGCTGGCCGCGGTGGATCCAGCCGCCGGCCAGCCCGAACTCGGCCGGGCTCATGAGCTTGTCGGCCAGCGCCCGCACCGAGGCCACCACCAGCGGGCAGCCCTCGCCCGCCGCCAGGCGCGCCAGCACGCCCACCCGCTCGGCCGTCTGGTCGGCCTCGGGCGGCAGCGGCTCGTAGGGCAGGGCGTCAGTCTCCGGGAAGTGGACGAGTTGGTCGGGCTCGGCCAACCACAGGGCCAGCTCGTCCACGTAGCGCCGCGCCCCCCCGGGGCGGGCGGCCACCAGCAGAATCGGGCGCCGCCAGGCAGCGTGGAGCGCGGCCACGAGCGCGGGCTTGGCCACGTCCGGCGTCGAGCACTGCGCCCCTGAGGCGGAGGCAGTGCGGAGGCGCTCGACGAGGGCGCGCAGGCCGGGCGCGTCCAGGAGGCGGGGGAGGAGCGCGGCGAGCATCATCGGTTGTAGCGGTTCATCGCCGTCGCTACGTCGTGGCGAATGAACGTGAGCATCGCCTCGACGGCCCGCTCGAGCGTCTCCTGGGCGAGCGCCCGCTCGGCAGGCTGAAAGGGGTGGAGCACGTAGTCGCGTAGCTCCTGGGCCTCACCCGGCGCGCCGATGCCCAGGCGCAGGCGCGGGAAGGCCTCGGTGCCGAGCGCCTGGACGATGGAGCGCATGCCGTTGTGGGTGCCCGGGCCGCCGCGCGGGCGGAGGCGCAGCGTGCCCAGCGGGAGGTCGACGTCGTCGTAGACCACCAGCAGGTCGTCCGGCCTCACCCCCAGCTCGGCCAGCAGCCGCCGCACCGCCTCGCCGCTCAGGTTCATGTAGGTCTGGGGCTTGGCCAGGGAGACCCGCTCGCCGTCCACCTCGGCCGCTGCCACCAGGCTCCGGGCGCGCTTCTGGTTGAAGCGCACCCCCAGCCGCTCGGCCAGCCGCTCCACCGCCAGAAAGCCAGCGTTGTGGCGGTCGTCCGCGTACTCCTTCCCGGGGTTGCCCAGGCCGATGATGAGCTTCACGTGGCGTTAACACCTCAAGGGGCTGGTCGCTTCGACCAGCCCCGAGGGTTATTCTAGCACGATGGGCGGTGAGTGCTGGGGCGCGGCGAGGGGAGCGACGTCCCAATGCCTATCTCGGGTTACTGTCGCCCCAATTCCTCTCGGAACTGCTCAGGTAGGCTTTGTCCATTTCCGCTGCGAACGCCAGGGTGTCGGTGAGGCGCTCCCAGAGCGCCCGCGGGATTTTCACCATGTCGGGTTCCTCGGGCGACCTGGAAGCAATCGGGACCGACCAGAGGTGCCGTCGGACGAGCGCCAGGGTATCGATGAAGGTCGGAGCGTCTTTGGCGTACCAGGCGGCTTGGCGAGTGGGCAGGGGCCGCCCCTGGAGGAACTCGTGGGCAAACAGGGCCACCAGCGAGCAGAGGCCGAGCAGGGCGGGCGTAGTGCGGAGGATGGCCAGGTCCGACCACCCGGCAACACGTGACCATCGCGATGACCATGAACGTGGACCGCATGGTCAAATGGCTCGACGCTGTTCCACATGCCGTAGAACGAAACCCTGAAGGTTTCACCGCGGCTTTGCTTCAGATTTCGTGGGCGTTGCTTTAGATTTCGCGAGACGCCGCGCCGCCTCCGCGAGGTTATGCAGTTCATCCTCGGTAATGTCGACCTGCCGAAGGGGGTCCGGATGCGTCTCGCTCCATCTGTCACAAAAGGCCACGAATTCACGTTCGAAGTTGCGGCTAGGAGCCTGACGTCCGCTCTCCACCTTTTGGACCACGTCCTCACTTAAGTTGTTCATTTCGCCGGCTAATCCCGCTTGCGTCATCATCATCACATCCCTCACGTTACTCACCACAGATCCGTACGACCGCGGCGGTGGCGGCGGTGGCGGTGGTGGCAGCGGTGGCGGTGGGTCAGTTGGCCGACGCAAGTGCCGTCTGATGAGATAGATCGTCGAAGCGTTCAACACGACAGACGCGATGACGACCCACAACGGTGGTAAGCTCCAGGGGTTGTTGACGGCGACCCGAACAGTCAGCGTGCCGGAGTTGTCCTCATAACAGGAGCCGGCAACGCGGGAGCACGGACCCATGTTGTCGTTGCTGCCGAGGAACAGGTCTCCCTCGCCCGCAGCCGTGATCGTGGCCCCGCTCCCAACCAGGAAACGCGCGCCCTGCTCGCCAACCCTCGCGACAAGCGCGCCGGGTTGCTCAGTGCCAGCGTAGCACTCACAGGGGCCTCTGTTGCCATCTGGACCAACTGGACCGAGTCCGACGTTCCAGGTTCCCTCAGCCCACATGCTGACGCGGTCTCCGCTTTGAAGCATAAGGCCCGTCGAAGTGAGGACATCTCGTCCCGGGTTCTCTGGACGGGCGGGCACTGTTGATTCCGTGCAACTCAGGCTCGCCCGAGCGCACGGATCCGCTGCCAACAACCACCAGCCCACCACTCCAACATCGACCACGAGGGCAATCAACACGACTACCAACGTCGCGATCGGTCGACGAATGAATCCGGACGGCTTCACGAGCATGTCCTGGCCTATTGCGGGTTGTTTGCGGTATCGCTGCGGTCCTTGCGCGGCCTCGACTTCTCTTGGGAAGCGTACACTGTTGCTGCAGGCGGCGAGACGATCGCCTGGCAGAGGAGGATTCTTACCATGCTAAGGAAGCTTGCCGGGGTCGTCAAGATCTCGGGTCTGGTGGTGGCGGTCCTGGCCACGGTGCTAGTGGTAGCGATCGTGATCGGCCGGACCGCGGCCGGGCAAGAGGCCCCAGATGCTGATCCGGGCACGATCAAGATCGCCGTCCCGGGCCACGTTCGCTGGACTGAAGACATCCTCACAAACACCGGCGTGCAGGTCACCCAGGGCCAGGTGCTGCGAATCACTGCGTCCGGGCAGTGGTACACCGGGTCGGCCTGGACGGGTCCGACCGGTAGAGACCGCATCGAGCCATGCGAATGCCCCGCGGTCGCGCCGATCGGGGCCCTCATCGGCCGGGTGGCCGGCACCTATTTCGCACTCTTCGGTCCCGGCAGCAGCCCGCGCTGGCCCAGCGGGGAGCTGAGTGCGACGGTAACGATGCCGGCCAGTGGTGTGCTGTGGCTCGGGATGAACGACAACCGGGGGACCTGTCTGGGCGGGGCTAGGGACAGCTGCTACCGTGACAATGACGGCACGCTGAACGTCTCGCTGACGTCCGTACCTTCACCCACGGTTGGGCCTACCCGGACGTCCAGTCCCGCGCCTCAACCTTCCAGGACGCCTTCGCCGATCCCGACACCTGTGCCACCGCCACCTGTCCCGCCTCTCCCGGCGCCACCGAGTGCTGTGCCACCTGTCCCACCGCCTCCACCACTGCGTGCCACCCTTCGCGAAGACTTTGATGGTCCAGCCCTCGACGAGTCGGATTGGCTCGTGGTAGCGGGGTCCCCAGACGTCGTCGGGGGGGCGCTCTACCTCCACCAGAGCAACATCGAGAGTCGTGCATCCTTCCAGTACGCGACCCTCCGCACCGCGATTTCGTCCGGCGATTGGAAGCCGAACGCGGGCTTCAGCGACTCCAGCATCGGCTTTGAGCGCTGGGAAGGCGAGTGTCACCGCGGGATCGTATTTAAGCCCAACGGGATACTGGGCATTCTTAATCCCGTTCCTGACGACACGGGGCAATGCCACGGCGACCCCGAGGACCAAGTCTACCTCGCGCTACCCGGCTGGGACGACCTGGCGTCCCGAACGCCCGCGGGGGAACCGCTCCTGCTGACACTGCGCTGGGCTGATGACGTCGTCACCCTGACAGTCGACCCGGGTAATGGCGCCCCAATCATCGAGGTGTCGTACCTCGGCGCCATCATCCCACACGAGGTCCTGAACGTACGGCTCAACGCGTGTCCGGATGTGCCGGACCTGGTGGGGTGCCGGGACGATGTATTCCTCGTCGACTACCTGTCTGTCCAACCAACCTCGGAATCGCTCTAGCTCGCCACCGGCAGTGGTGCGCTGCCCCGACGCCAGGATGGCACCCACTACCAGCACCTTCGCCCGTTCCCAGACGCGGTGGCTGAAGACTCGCTCAGAGTGGCCCAGCACGGCTACGATCTCGGCAGGCAGGGTACTCATGGCTCCCCCTTCGTGATGGTTGGGTGTGAGCCAGCGTACCCTGCCGTTCACGTTCTGTCTAGTCCACTACAAATGGATAAGGCCTAGCTCAGGCGTTAGCTCAATGTCCTGAAGTCGACGGCGGGCAGTCGACTCACCCGGCGACTTCAATCTGCTGGATACCCACGAACCGAGGCGCGTCTTCGAGAGGTTGCTCCTCCAGGCACAACTCGAGCACCTCTTTGAGGTTCCGCTGCAGCTCGTCCAGTGTGGCCCCCTGAGTGTGCGCACCGGGAATGCCGGGCACTATCCCGACGTAGAGGTAGGTTTCGGGATCCCACTCCACGGCGTAGCATCACCCGCTGGTTGGCCTCAGCGGAGGTGGCACCTCTCAAGCAGTGAACTTGAGCGCGTCTCGCGTCTCGTCCTCGATCGGCAGGGGAACTGGCGTGAACCCGAGACGGCTGAGCAACGGCGAGGCCTCTCCAAGTCTACGGCGCAGCTCCTCATAGCGCTCTCGCTGCGCCGCGGTCATGACGTTCGCCCGATAGTGCTCGTCGAGCTCGGTCAGGTAGTCAGCCAGGAGGTGGTCCCAGTGCAAGGAGGTGGAGGCGCGCTCACCATCTGGTAGCTCGTCCCATTCCGCCACCAGATTGGGGAGATCCTCCACACTGGCAGCCAGGGCCGCTAGATAGCGGTCGATCCGCCAGGCCAACTCGGGTGCCGCAGCCATCGTACGTCTGTCCTTCCCGGTTGCTCGAGCATCAGGTCCCGAGCGGCACCGGCGGCTGGCGGAGATGGAGTCGCCCAATAGTGGGAAGCGCCTCCTTGAGTTTCCGAAGGAGTTGCCGAAGCTGCTCGCGTTGGCTTGCAGATAGTTGCCCTTCAGAAGCTAGCTGGGCGAGACCCTCCAAGCTTGCCATCTCGTTGCCCCAATCCAAGCTCCACGACTCTCGCTCAGTATCGGGCAGGCCCTCCCACTCCTCAGCAACCTCAGGCAGATCATTCAGCATCAGCTCAAGCGTCCTGAGCCGTAGCATCACCCGCTGATGAGTCTCGCTCGTCGTAGCCATCGAATATCACTCCAGCCTGGTTCCTCCAGCTCGCGCAGGCCGTATTCAGGTTGGAAGGCAGTGGTCCAGTGCCCCAGTCCTACTCGATATTGTACCAGCACCGACTCGAAGCCGCCCGGACCACGAAGCTCTCGGGATTCACGGAGGATGCCAAGACTCAACGCTCCCTGGTACCGATCAAGGAAAACGCCGCTCGTCGGATCGACGATGATCCGGCGAATGCTCTCGATGTACTCGTGCAGCGTTGTGCCTACTGGCCACTCCTGCCGCTCGCGTACGTGCCAGAGGTACTTCAACTCGGCAGGGGGGAGGCGATCCTGTGCCCGCAGCACCGCTCCGCGCCAGGTCGCGCCCGCCAGTCGTCCACGGACTCCTTCTCGGCTGTCGGGGTCGAACCCTGCCTGCGCCACATGCTCCAGGACCTGCCGCAACTCGGCCCGGGATAGCTCCCGCGCCCCGGTGGCTGCCTCCAGAATAAGCTGATCGACAGATGGCAAAGCTCAGCCTCAGTACGCGTTCCGGTCGCGCACCACGGCAATCACGGTCTTGAGCAGGATCTTCACGTCCAGGGCCAGGGACCAGTTCTCCACGTAGAAGACGTCGTATTTGGTCCGCTCCTCGATGCTGGTCTGGCCGCGCAGGCCGTTGACCTGCGCCCAGCCCGTCATCCCGGCCTTCTCGTTGTGGCGCTCGGCGTAGCGCGGGATCATGCGGCTGAACTGCTCGACGAAGTAGGGGCGCTCCGGGCGTGGGCCCACCAGGCTCATCTCGCCCACCAGGACGTTGACGAGCTGCGGCAGCTCGTCCAGGCTCCAGCGGCGCATGAGCTGCCCCAGCGCCGTCCGCCGCTCGTCGTCGGCCGAGGCCCACACCGGTCCGCTCTCGTCCTCGGCGTCGATCCGCATGGACCGGAACTTGACGAGCTGGAAGGGGCGGCCGTCCAGACCGACCCGCTCCTGGAGGTAGAAGACCGGCCCGTCGCGCGAGGTGAGCTTGATCAGCAGGGCCAGGAAGAGCATGAGCGGCGAGAAGAGCACCAGGACCAGCCAACTGACGGCCAGGTCCATGGTGCGCTTGAGGGCCACGTTCCAGCCCCGCAGCGAGACGTCGCGCACGCGGATCATTGGCAGCCCCGCCAGTTCGCTGGTCGTGACCTCGCTCGACATGATCTGAAGCACATCGGGCACCACCTTGACGTTGACGTGCTCCCGCCCGCACTTGGCGACCAGGTCCAGCATCTGGCGGTGGCTCAGCGCGGGATTGGCAATGATCACCTCGCCGATGCCGTAGCGGTGGATGAGGGGCACGATCATCGAGGTCGGCCCGAGCAGCGGCTCCAGGCCGGGCGGCTGGGCCGCCGGGTCGTCGTCCACGAACCCGACCACGCTGTAGCCGAGGCCCGGGCTGCCCTGGATGCGCTCGTAGACGATCCGGCCTGGCTCGCCCGCGCCCACCACGAGCACGCGCGCCTGGTCGAATCCGCGCGCGCGGATGAGGCGCATCGCGCCGTCCACCACGCACCGCCCCAGCCACACGAACGGGATCGAGAGCGCCCACCAGTAGGCCAGCATCAGGCGGGGGGGCTCGAGACTGCGATAGATCGCAGCCGTGGTCGCGATCCCGGCCACCACGCCGAGGCTGATGGCGGCACTGAGGCTGTACAGCAGGTCGACCCGCGAGACGCCGCGGCGGGGGATGTAGAGCTTGCTCAGGCCGATCACCACCACCAGCGTACCCACCAGCAGGAGCAGGAGGTTGTCGTAGGTGGAGAGGGGACCGACGATCTCCTGGGCCAGCGGGTCGTTGTAGACCCGCAGGGCATAGGCGGCGGCCCACGCCAGGCGGGTGGACAGGACATCGGCGGCCAGCAGGCCCAGCACAAACAGGAGGTGCAGCAGGTTGAGGCGGATGATCAGCATGGCTAGGTGCTGACCCGCTTGGCGTGGGGGGCCCGCAGCCAGTTCTTCACCAGCGCGAGCCCGCAGTGGCCGGCGATGGCGAGCGCCACCAGCGCGTTCAGGAGCGCGCTGCGGCGGGCGGCGAAGTGCTTGCGGTAGAACAGCCACATGGCGTGGTAGAAGGTCAGCAGCGCGGCATAGCTGCGCTGGCGGCTGGCCGCGCCCTTGTCGTGCAGCACCACCACCGCTGGATTATAGAGGACCGTCCAGCCGTGCTGGCGGATGCGGAAGGCCCAATCCACGTCTTCGCCATACATGAAGAACGTCTCGTCCAGCAGCCCGGCCTGGTCGATCGCCTCGCGCCGCACCAGCATGAACGCGCCCATCACCGAGTCGACCTCGGCTGGCAGGTCCGGGTCCAGGTAGGTCAGGTTGTAGCGCCCGAAGCGCGGGCTCTGGGGCAGCAGGCGGCTCAGGCCCAGCAGGCGGTAGAGCGCGACGGAGGGTGTGGGGAAGGCGCGGCGGCACGCCAGGTCCAGACGCCCGTCCGGCAGGACCATCTTCGGACCCGCCGCCCCGGCCTGCGGATGAGCCCCTACGAAGACGAGCATGTCCGCGAGCGCGGTGGGCGGCAAGACCGTGTCCGGGTTCAACAGCAGGGCGAAGCGGCCGCCGCACTGCCGCAGGGCCAGGTTGTTGCCGTAGGCGAAGCCGCCATTGCGCGGACTCCGCACCAAGCGGACCCAGGGAAACTCTCGGGCGACCATGTCCGCGCTACCGTCGCTGGAGGCGTTGTCGACCACGAACACCTCGGCCTGCCGCTGGAGGTCTATCCCCGTCTGGGCTTCCAGGGAGCGAAGGCAGTGGCGCAATTGCTCGCGGGTGTTGAAGTTCAGGACGACGACCGACAGGTCGACGGGGCGGAGCGCTGGGCCAGGGTGCGGCGCGCGCCACTCGGCAAGGACCACGCTTGGCGCCTCCAGCGAGAGGGACTGCTCGTGTGCCTGCCGCAGGATACAGGAGGGACAGGCGAGCGTCAAATGGGCGCGAGGTGCGGCAGCGAGGGGTGCTGCGCTCGGCCTGTTAGAATGGAGGCAAAGGCCGGCGTGTATCGCGCCCGGCAGCATCCTTCGTGGGAGCATCGTGCAGCAACGAACCCGCCCTCTCGGCGCCACGCTCGCGGCGCTCGTCTTGACCCTCGTCCTCTCCGTCCCATCCGTGGCCCAGCAGAGCGGCGGAACGACTCGACCCGGTGCGACGCCGACTGCGACGCCGCGTAGCCTCCAACCAATCCCGAACCAGGTCGTGCTCCCGCTGCCGCGCGCCGGGCTCAAGGGCATCGCCGGCCACTGGTGGTTCGTCGAGCGCTACGGGACCCGGCTGCTGGACGAGTACGTGAAGCTGGGCGTGACCAACGTGCGCCTGGCGGTCGACTGGCTCCAGATCGAGCCGGCCGAGGGCATGCCGACCTTCGACCGCCTCGACCCGATCATGGACGCCTTCCTGGAGCGAGGCATCGAGGTGGTCCCCGTGGTCGCCACGATCCCGGCCTGGGCCTCCCTCAACCCTCCCGAGTGCGTGCAGAACACCATGACCTGCCAACTGAATCCCGAAAAGCTCCCCAGGTTCCAGGCGACCATGCGCCAGCTCGTGGCCCGCTATCCAGAGGCGCGGCGCTGGGAGTTCTGGAACGAGCCCGAGATGTGGGTGAGCATGCGCAACCCGGCCGAGTACGAGCGCTGGTATCGCGCCTTCTACCAGGCTGCCAGAGAGGCGAATCCGAACGCGGTGATCGCGGTGGGCACGCTCACCGGGTGGGATTTCTTCCGCCAGCTCGGCCCGGACCTCCCGGTGGACGCCGTCACGGTCCACTCCTACGCGGGCAGCACCTATGGGCTGGACACCAACAAGATCGTGCGGCTACACGAGGGCCTGCGGAGCCGCGGCCTCACGGTGCCGGTCTGGCTCACTGAATACGGCTGGGACTCGCACTGGATGGACCACCGCACGCGGGCCGCGATGCTCACGTGGGTGTTCACCTGGGCGTTGAGCCAGCCGTTCATCGAGCTGGCCGACTACCATATGCTGCACGACACGGAGGCAGAGCCGGAGTGCTGCTACGGCCTGGTGGGTGGCCCGCCAGCCTTCGCGCCCAAGCAGCCCGCCTATGACACCTTTCGCTCCGTGGCCATCGAGGGGTGGGCGCCCCGCCCCCAGGTCCGGGAGCCGCTGCGGGCCAGCGCCAGGCCGGGCAGCTCGTACGCGGCCGTGCCACCTCTGTTGCCCAGCGCGGCCCGCTACAGCGCCGGCTATCCTCGGCCCGAGTGAGAGCGCCAGCGCCACCAGAGGCCGACGGGGTAGCCTGCCATCTTGGCTACGTCCCCCACCACGCGGATCACGGGCACCAGCGCCAGCGCCCGCGCAGCCTGCGGCCAGCGCAGCGTGGCGAGCTGCGGCAGCAAGCGCGCGTACGGCCGACGGAGGTAGATGGCGGCGCCCACCCCAAGCACCAGCGCCGCCAGCGGTGTCTGGCGCGCGAGCAGCAGCGCCCAGGGAGCGCCCAGGTAGGTGGCGTAGCGCGCGACGTGCCGCCACGGCCACAGCCCGGCCTTGCCATCGCCCCGGGCGTAGCAGTAGTACTGGCGGAAGAACGCGCTCAGGCTGGCTCGTGGCCGGTAGTACGCCAGCGCCTCGGGCGCCCAGGCGAAGCGGCAGCCGAGCTGCTTGAGGCGCAGGTCGAACACCAGGTCCTCGCAGTAGTCCAGCCACTCCGGGTAGCCACCCACCTTCTTCCACGCCTCGCGGGTGAAGGCGACCGAGCGGCTGGAGGGCAGGAAGCGCTGCGGGTCGATCTCCTGGCGCAGCGGGAGCACGGTGGCGCCCATGGCTACCTCGAACACCGTGCAGGGCTCCGCGTGGAAGAAGCCGGCGGCGACCTCGGGCGGCTCGGGCGCCTCGAACGGAGCGACCAGCTCGGCCAGCCACCGCTCCGAGAGACGCACCCCCGCGTCGGTCACCGCGATCACGCTGCCACTGGCCGCGGCGATGCCCACGTTGCGCCCCTGCGAGATGTTGGCCCCCGGCAGCACGATGACCTGGAGTGGCAGTCGGTCCCGCCAGGCGGCCAGCCTGGCCTGGGTCTCGTCGACTGAGCCGCCGTCGACCACCACCACCTCATCCGGCGGGCGCGCCTGCGCGGCCAGCGACGCCAGCAGCGTGTCGATAGACGCCCCCTCGTTCAGCACGGTCACCACGACCGAGATGCGTGCGGACGCGGGGACGCGGGGACGCGGAGACGCGGGGAGAGCCTCCCCGCGTCTCCGCGTCCCCGCGTCCCCGCGTCCCCCCCGGCCGACGGCAAGCCGGCCCAGCAACCGCGCGTAGGACCACCAGAAGGACAGGTTGTAGACCATCTTCGAGTAGCCGTGCTTCCGCACCCGCAAGGTGATCGGCGCCTCGGCCAGGCGGAACCCCGCTCGGTGGGCCCTGGTGACGGTCTCTAACTGAATGCCGAAGCCGCGCTCCTCCAGCACCACCTGCTCCAGCACCGACCGACGAAAGGCGCGGTAGCCGGAGGTGAGGTCGGCAACGGGGACGTTCAGGACCAGCCGCCCGACCAGGTTGCCCACACGGCTGATGGCTGCGCGCAGGAAGGGCACCGACTCCATCCCGCCCCCGGGCACATAGCGGGAGCCGATGGCCACGTCCGCCCCCTGCTCCAGCGCGCCCAGCAACGCTGGCAGCTCAGCCGGATCGTGGGTCAGGTCGGCGTCCATCAGCGCCAGCGCCCCGTAGCCCCGCGCCAGCCCCTCTTTGAAGCCGGTGCGCAGGGCAGCGGCAAAGCCGCGGTTCTGGCCGTGGCGCACGACCGACAGGTACGGGAAGCGCGCCATCAGGTGGGTGAGCTCGTCGTAGCTCGCGTCGACGCTGCCGTCGTCCACCGCCAGCACGTCCAGGTCGAGCGCAGCGCCGTTCCTGACCTGGTCGATCCGCTCCAGCAGCGGGCCCAGGTTATCCGCCTCGTTGTAGACGGGGAGCACTAAGACCGTGCGCATGGTTCGCCTATTGTAAGGCTGCACAGGGGCCGGACGTCAGGAGGCAGTCATACCAAGTCCGGCCGATTACCTCTGCTTGGCGTGCCCAAGCGGGCCCTTGAGCCGAACTCGATGGGGCGGGCGTCCCCCCCTGGTGGGGCGGGCGTCCCCCCCTGGTGGGGCGGGCGTCCCTCCCTGGTGGGGCGGGCGTCCCTCCCTGGTGGGGCGGGCGTCCCTCCCTGGTGGGGCGGGCGTCCCTCCCTGG
>JACQUR010000236.1 GCA_016210245.1 Chloroflexota bacterium | reverse complement strand
GCCCTGGAGCCCGGCGCGCCCCTGCTGCACGAGGAGCTGGGCTCCAACGTGGCCTGCCACCGTCGGCTGCGCTACGGCGATCCGGACCAGGTCTTCGCCCAGGCGGAGGTGGTGATCCGACGGCGGTTCCGCTACCCCAAGTACGGCTCGACGCCCATGGAGGGGTACGGAGTGGTCGCCGCCTACGACCCGCTGGGCGAGAGCTACACCATCTGGAGCAACTTCCAGGGCCCGTTCACCATGCACCCCGTCGCCGCCCGGGCGCTGCGCACCCCGGAGCACCGGGTGCGCTTCATCGTCCCGCAGGACAGCGGCGGCGCGTTCGGCATCAAGACCAGCATGTTCCCCTACATCGCTCTCATCGCCCTGGCCGCCCGGAAGGCCGAGGTGGCGGTGAAGTGGATCGAGGACCGCCAGGAGCATCTGCTGGCCAGCTCCAGCGGCACCGATCGGGTAGCCGAGGTGGAGCTGGCGGCCAACCGTGACGGGACCATCCTGGGCCTGCGCGCCCGCCTCTACGACAACGTGGGCGGCTACATCCGTGCCCCCGAGCCGGGCTGCCTGTTCCGCCCCCTGGGTAACTACGTTGGACCCTACCGCTTCCAGCACCTCGACTTCGACTGCTACGCCGTGATGACCAACAAGTCGCTCACCGGGCCCAACCGGGGCTACGGCTGCGGGCACCTGTACTTCCAGACGGAACGGCTGGTCGACCTGCTGGCCGAGGAGCTGGGGCTCGACCCGGCCGAGGTGCGGCGGCGCAACTTCATCCCGCCCGATGCCTTCCCCTACACTACCCCCACCGGCGGCATCTACGACAGCGGCAACTACCCGGCCGCGCTGGAGCGGGCGCTGGAGCTGGCCGGCTACGACCAGTTACGCCGCGAGCAGCAGGCGGCCCGCGCCCAGGGGCGCCTGTTCGGCCTCGGCCTGGCCGCCACGGTCGACCCCTCCGTTTCGAACATGGGCTACGTGACCATCGCCTACCCCCCCGAAACCCGCGCCCGCCCCGGCTATCTGCCCAAGGCCGGGGCGGCGGAGACCGGCCTGGTGACCGTGGACTCGCTGGGCAACGTGACCGCGGTGGTCAACACCGTCCCGGAGGGCCAGGGCCACGAGACGGTCGTCGCGCAGATCGTCGCCGACCGGCTGGGCCTCGATCCGAAGGACGTGCGCGTGGTCACCGACTTCGACACCGCCAGCCGGGTGTGGAGCATCACCACCGGCACCTACTCCAGTCGCTTCGCCGCGGCCGGCGCCAGCGCTGCGGCACTGGCGGCCGAGCGCGTGCGCGACAAGATGGTCCGCATCGCCGCCCACCTGCTGGAGGTCGCGCCCGAGGACATCGAGCTCGGCAACGCCCGCTTCACGGTACGGGGCGCGACGGAGCGCAGCCTCTCGTTCCGACGGATCGCTGGGACGGCCCACTGGCAGCCCAGCGCTCTGCCCGCGGGGATGGAGGTGGGCCTGAACGCCTCCTGTGTCTGGGACTTCGCCCTGGCCCGCCCGCCCGACGAGCACGACCGGGTCAACTCGTCCCAGACCTACGGCTTCAGCATCGAGATCGCAGCGGTGGAGGTCGACCCCAGGACAGGCGAGCTCGAGATCAAGAAGCTGGTGTCGGTCCACGACGCTGGCCGCATCCTGAACCCGCTGATCGTCGAGGGCCAGGTCTACGGCGCCATCGCCCACGGGCTGGGCGGCGCGCTGCTCGAGGAGCTGGCCTATAGCGAGGACGGCCAGTTCCTGTCTGCCACCCTCATGGACTACCTCTGGCCCACGGCCAGGGACGTGCCCAACGTGGTGATCGACCACCTCGAGACTCCGTCCCCCTTCAGCCTGCTCGGCTCGAAAGGGATCGGCGAGAGCAGCACTATGAGCATCCCCCCGCTGCTGGCCAACGCGGTGAGCGATGCGCTCAAGCCGCTGGGGGTGGAGGTGACGGAGCTGCCCCTCTCGCCCAACCGCGTCTGGTCGCTGCTCCAGCAGGCGCGCCCGTCCGCCCCGGGAGCGCCACAGCCATGAAACCGCCCCGCTTCGAGTACTACGATCCCGCGAGCCTCGACGAGGCCCTTGCCCTGCTGGCCCAACACGGCGACGAGGCCAAGCTGCTGGCCGGCGGCCAGAGCCTGGTCCCGCTGCTCAACCTGCGCCTGGCCCGGCCGAGGGTCCTGGTGGACCTCAATCCCCTGGACGAGCTGGCCTACGTCCGCGCGGAGAACGGCCACCTGGCCATCGGGGCGCTCACCCGCCAGCGCGACCTGGAACTGTCGGAAGTCGCCCGGGCGCGCTGCCCGCTGCTGGCGGAGGCGCTCCGCCTGGTCGGCCACCCCACCATCCGCAATCGCGGCACGGTCGGCGGCAACCTGGCCCACGCCGACCCCGCGTCCGAGCTGCCGGCCGTGGCCCTCGCCCTGGAGGCTGAGTTCGTCGCCCGCAGCAGTCGGGGCGAGCGGCGCGTCCCCGCCCGCGCGTTCTTCGTCCACGCCCTGACCACCGCGCTGGCGGCCGACGAAGCGCTGGTGGAGGTCCGCATCCCCGCCCTGCCCGCCGGCGCTGGCTGGGCGTTCGTGGAGCTGGCCCGCCGCCACGGCGACTACGCCATCGCCGGCGCCGCCGCGGCGCTGACCCTGGACGCCTCGGGCCGGATCGCCTGGGCGCGGCTGAGCCTGTGCGGTGTTGGCCCGGTGCCGATCCGGCCGCTCGAGGCCGAACGCCTGCTGCCTGGCCGGCAGCCCGGGCCAGACCTCTGGCGCGCGGTCGGCGAGGCCGCAGCCGAGGCCTCCGACCCCGCCTCGGACCTCCAGGCCACCGCCGACTACCGGCGGGCGATGGTCGAAGTCTATGTGGCTCGAGCGCTGGAGCGCGCGGCGGCCCGGGCAAGCGAGTCCTGAGTGCTGAGTCCTGAGTCCCGAGTAGGGGCGGACCCCCGTGTCCGCCTTCTCGTAGGGGCGGACCCCCGTGTCCGCCCAGGCACTCAGGACTCAGCACTCAGCACTCAGGACTGAAGGAAGGAGCGTGAGTAACATGGTCCAGGAAGCGCCCATCTTGCCGGAGATCCAGAAGCGCCCCATCCGCGTGCGGGTGAACGGGCGGTGGTATGAGGGGCTGGTCGAGCCGCGCCGCCTGCTGGTCGACTTCCTGCGCGAGGACTGCGGCCTCACCGGGACGCACGTCGGCTGCGAGCACGGGGTGTGCGGCTCGTGTACCATCCTCCTGAATGGGCGAACGGTCCGCTCGTGCCTGCTGTTCGCCGTCCAGGCCAACGGGGCCGAGCTGCTGACCGTGGAGGGCCTGGCCCACGGCCGAGAGTTGCACCCCCTCCAGGCCGCTTTCCACGAGCACCACGGCCTCCAGTGTGGCTTCTGCACCCCCGGCATGCTCATCACGGCCTACGAGTTCCTCCAGTCCAATCCCAACCCTACCGAGGAGGAGATCCGCGAGGCGATCGCCGGCAACCTCTGCCGCTGCACCGGCTACGCCGGCAT